>JAMOPE010000397.1 GCA_027064785.1 Geobacteraceae bacterium | reverse complement strand
TGGCATGCACATCCGTTCAGCACTGCGGTTGAAGCGTTCAACGTTGTCGGCTGGACGGAACATGGCAAGTTTATCATCAGGATGACGGAAGACCTTCAGCCCCTCAAAAATTTCCTGTGAGTAGTGAAGCACCATGGCAGCCGGGTCAAGGGACAACGGCCCGTAGGGCTGAATCCGGGCTGAGTGCCAGCCTTTGCCGGCATCGTATTCCATAACCAGCATCCGGTCGGTGAATTGCTTGCCGAAAACCAGCTCATTTTCATCTTTAATCCGTGCTTTTGGTGCGGTAACAGGTAGAATTTGTAGATCCATGGGTGCGTTCTCCAGAAAAAGGGCCATTGAGAAGCTTTTTTTTATCACACCAGCCACCGCTGCTGCAAGAATATCTGCTTGGGGTGCTTGTTTGATGGGGAGTTTTTAAGTATTGTTAACCATTAACGGTTTTTTGATATTCGTTGGCTGGGGTGTTTTAGATGGTAGAAGTAAAATTAAAATACGGGCAGGGGACATTTGAATACCCGCTTTCAAAGGGTAAGCTTCTTCAGGCTGAGAACCTTCCTGTTCCACCCGAAGCAGAAACTGAAATCCGGCGGGCGTTGGCTTATCCTATCGGTACGCCTCCTTTGCGGGAGATTGTCAACGCGGGTGAAAAAGTCGTCATTGTGACCTCTGATATCACTCGTTACAGCGGTAGCGAAATTTATCTTCCGATTGTCGTGGACGAGCTGAATAAATGTGGAATCCCCGATAGTGACATTGAAATCATTATCGCCCTGGGCATTCATCGGAAACAGACGGAGTCTGAGCATCGAAAGATCCTCGGACCTCTTTTGGGGCGGATTGCTGTATTTGATCACGAGTGTGAAGATCCTGCCGAACTCGTCGATCTTGGCGTGACCGATTCGGGGATTCCGGTTCAGATTAACCGCCGGGTTGTTGACGCTGACCGGGTGATTGTCACGGGAACTATCGGGTTTCATTATTTTGCCGGGTTCGGGGGCGGGCGTAAAGGGTTGGTTCCGGGGGTCGCAAGTCGTGAAACGTGTATGGCGAGCCACTTTGCGGTTTTTAATCCTCCCGAGATTGGCGGTAAACATCCGCAGGCGGTCGTCGGGGTGATGGAAGGAAATCCGGTCAATCAGAACCTGGTTCAGGCGGCCCGACGAGTCAAACCCGATTTTTTGCTGAATACTGTGCTGGCTCCCGACAAACAGATCCTCGGGGTCTTCTGTGGTGAGCTTGAGCAGGCACATCTTGCCGGCTGTGAGATGGTTCGTTCTCTGTTTCAGGTCACCGTCGACCGACCCGCTGATCTGGCGATTGTGTCGTGCGGCGGGGAACCGAAGGATATCAATTTTATTCAGGCTCAGAAGGCCCTCGATTACGGTTGCCGGGCCGTCAAAGAGGGAGGAACGATTATCTTTATCGCCGCCTGTCGTGACGGTTTCGGTTATCCGACCTTTTTTGACTGGTTCCGGTATCAGGACCTGGATGAATTTGAAGCAGCCTTGCGGAAAGATTACCAGATCAACGGTCAGACGGCTCACGCAGTTTTGACAAAAGCCCGACGCTTCCGGGTTATTCTGATCAGTGAACTTTCAACGACGGAAACACAACGCATGGGGATGGAAAAAGCTGATGATTTACAGAGTGCTCTCGACCGGGTTTTGCCGGAGCTGGGAGAGATTGCCGAAATTGTTGTCATTCCCGATGGTGGAATGGTGTTGCCGGTGGTGAGTAGAAATATTTAACGGAGAGACGCTGAGAAGGAGAGTTGGAAAGAAAGTCAAAACATATAATAGCCACCAAGACACCAAGACACCAAGAACAAACAAAAATCTTTTTTGGGTTTTAAAACCTTAAAAACGCTTTTGACTTAGATTCTCTTGAAGTCCTTGGTGTCTCGCCTAAAGGTGCCTACTTCTGGTGGTGGCTAAATTTAAGATTTTGATTTTCTCTGCGTTTCTCTCCTTCTCAGCGTCTCTCCGTTAAAATAGAATTTTCAAAAGGATTTTAAATATGCCAACAAAAGAAGATGTCATTCAACGGGTTATCGAAACAGGGTCATTACCGACCCTTTCAACTGTTGCATCCAAGTTGATCAATATTACCGGCAAAGAAGAGACAACGATTTACGACATCTCAAAGCTGATTGCTCAGGATGTCTCTCTGTCGTCAAAAATCCTTAAGGTGGTTAATTCCTCCTTCTATAATTTCCCCAATGAAGTTGGAACGATTCAGCAGGCGGTGGCAATTCTGGGAACCAACGCGGTTCGCAGTCTGGTGCTGTCTTTTTCATTTTTAAATATGGAACGCCCTCAGCATGGAGAGGGGTTCAACTATGGTCGATTCTGGGAAGAATCCCTTGCTGCAGCGGTGGCATCCAAGCTGATTATGGCAAAAGTGTCAGATGGCGATCCCGAGGAGGTCTTTACCGTCAGCTTATTGCAAAATTTGGGAAAGTTGATTTTAGCTTGTGCCTATCGTGAAGAATACGACAGTTTATTAAAGGAGGCTGCTGGTAGTGAAAAGCGTCTCCTGGAGCTGGAAGAAGAACATCTTGGTGCTAACCATGCTTACGTTGGCGGCGAAGCGGCGAAACGCTGGAATTTTCCGGAAAGCCTTGTGATCCCGATTGCTTATCACCATAACCCCGATGCCTTTGCCGATGATAACCCGGAAATGAGAACCAATATTCGGGTGGTTCATCTGGCGGCATTGCTTGCCAGTATTATGTATTCTGGAAATCCGATTGACTACCACGCCCCGTTTCGTGAGCGGGCGCAGAAGATGTTTCGGCTTGACACTGCGAGTATCGACAATATTCTTGAGCAGGCGAGTGGAGAGGTTGCCAAAGCGGCAAACTATTTCGGTTTGAACATCGAAGGAACAGCATCGGTTCCTGAAATTCTCCAGCAGGCAAATATTGAGCTGAGTTTGCTCAATATGAGTTACGAGCAGATCAACCGAGAGTTGGTCCAGTCCAAGATGCAGCTGGAAAAACTGACGGCGGAACTGGAAGAGAAGAATGCTTATCTCGAGGAGATAGCAAGTCTGGATGGGTTGACGCAGATTTATAACCATCGCTACTTTCAGGAAGCTCTCGACAAAGAGATCAGCCGCTCAATACGTCAGGAAAATGAGCTGAGTCTGATCCTGGCCGATATCGATAATTTTAAAAAATTCAACGATTTTTACGGTCATCAGGCGGGTGATTATGTGTTAAAAGAGCTTGCCAGCCTGTGTACCGAAGTGATTCGCGAGTACGACCTTATGGCACGTTATGGGGGTGAAGAGTTTGTTTTTATTCTCCCTGAGACCAATGAAAAAGAGGCCCTGCTTGTGGCAGAAAAGCTGCGAAGCGCGATCGAACAGCACGCTTTTCACTATGACGGAGAAGACTATCGGGTCACCAGCAGTTTCGGCGTTGCTGTCTTTTCGGGAACCGGGAAACCGATGAAAAAGACCGAGTTGATTGAGCGTGCCGATAAGGCTCTCTATACGGCCAAGAAAAAAGGACGCAATCGGGTCGAACCTTATGTTGAAAAGAGCGGTTGGTTCGGTAAATCAAAGTAGACTTAAGTGGTCATATATCGGATAATGTAACAGGATATGTTTTGTTTAACGGAGAGGCGCTGAGATCCTCTGCGCCTCTCCGTTAAAATAGCTTTTCATAAAAAAGGATGTTTAATGTTTGATCAAAATATCATCGCAAAACTTCAGCAGATCAGCGGGAAAGACCAGGTTTTAACCGACACTGCCGATCTGATCTGCTATTCATATGATGCCACGCAAAAACAGTATCGTCCAGATGTTGTTGTTCATCCCGGCAGTGTCGAAGAGGTCAGCCAGATTATGCAGTTGGCGAATGAAACCAAAACTCCAGTTTTCCCCCGGGGTGCGGGAACGGGATTTACCGGTGGAAGCGTGCCGATTGCTGGTGGCATTGTCCTCGGCCTGACCCGTCTTGACAAGATACTTGAAATCGACGAGGAAAACCTGGTCGCGACGATCGAACCGGGAGTTGTCACTGAAGATTTTCAGAAAACTGTCGAAAAAGTGGGGCTGTTTTATCCTCCCGATCCGGCATCGCTCAAGGTTTCCACGATGGGTGGAAATGTCGCTGAATGTGCCGGTGGTCCGCGCTGTGTCAAGTATGGTGTGACCAAGGATTATATTATCGGCCTCGAAATTGTAACCCCGACCGGCGATATCATAAAAACCGGGGGCCCGACGATGAAGGGTGTCGTCGGCTACGACCTGACCAAGTTGATCTGTGGCAGTGAGGGGACGCTGGCAGTGATTACCAAGATTATCGTCAAGCTGTTGCCGAAGCCCGAAGCGAAAAAGACGATGCTGGTATTGTTCGATTCTATCGATGGTGCTGCACAGGCGGTCTCGGCAATCATCCGTGGTAAGATTATCCCGACAACTCTCGAATTTCTCGACGCAAGAACTCTGGAATGTGTCCGCAATGCGACCGACCTCGATGTTCCTGACGCTGCCCACGCGGTGCTGTTGATCGAAGTTGACGGTGATCGTGAATTTTTGGACAAACAGGTGCAGAAGATCTCGCAAATCGTTCAACCGCTGGGGGTTGTGGAAACCCGGATCGCAGAAACTCCGGCAGAGAGTGAAGCTCTGTGGCAGATACGGCGTTCAATTTCGGCATCGTTGCGCCAGGTCAATCCCGATAAATTCAATGAAGATATTTGTGTGCCGCGTTCTAAAGTTCCTGATATGATTCGTAAAATTGAACAAATTGCCGATAAATATCAGATCCCGATCGTCAATTTTGGTCATGCCGGCGATGGCAATATCCACGTCAATATCATGATCGATGGTAAGATTCCCGGTGAGGAAGAGAAAGCCGAAAAAGCGATTGTCGAAGTCTTTGAAGGGGCACTGGAACTGGGTGGAACCATGAGTGGTGAGCACGGTGTCGGGATTATGAAAGCCCCTTTTATCTCCTTGGAGTTGAGTGACAGTGTGGTCGATTATATGAAAACCATCAAGCGGGCACTCGACCCGAATAATATCCTTAACCCCGGGAAAATTTTCCCTTCCGATCGATAATTGTAGGGGCGGCTCCCCGTGGCCGCCCTTTTGAATCCAGGGCAGGCACTGGGGCCTGCCCCTACCGTGAATTGATTGAATAATGGCAAAACTGAAAAAATTAGAAGATTTCCGTGATGAAATCGATCAGTGTGTTAAGTGTGGCGGCTGTCGGGCACACTGTCCCGCTTTTGGTGCTGAAAAGCATGAAGGCCGGGTTGCACGGGGGAAAATTGCCCTTGCCGATTCATTGCTGCGGGGAGATGTTGATCTTGAAGAAAAATTTCTTCTTGATATGTCGCAGTGTCTGTTATGCGGCAGTTGCTATGCCCAGTGTCCTAATAAGGTTCATACTGAGGATATTGTTGCGGCGACGCGGCGTGAAATTGCGAATCGTAAAGGGTTGTCAACTTTCGGTAAGGGAGTCGGTACTATCCTGAAAAATCAGGGGGTGATGAACCTTCTCGCCAAAGGTGGTGGTGCTTTTTCTAAACTACTCTTCAAAAAAATCCCCGACCAGAGTGGTTTGCGTCTCCGCTTCCCGGCACCATTTATCAGCTCTGATCGCACTCTGCCACCGTTGACGGCAAAACCTTTTCGTGAACGTGTCCCCGAGATGATCCCCGGTGATCCCGATATGCCGACGGTTCTGTTTTTTACCGGCTGTGGCATCAACTACATGTATCCCGAATCGGGGGAAGCATTGTTGAAAGCATTGAAGTTTATCGGGGTGACAGTGCTGATCCCTAAAGATCAGGTCTGTTGTGGGCTTCCGGCTGTTTCTGCCGGTGCTGCGGCAACGGTTGAATCCCTTGCGGAAGAAAACCTGCCGGTTTTTCAGAAGAATAGCTACGATTATATTGTCACGGCGTGTGCGTCGTGTCACTCAGGTTTGACCCAGATCTATCCGGGAATGGGGGATGAGTTTGGTGATTTAAAAGAGAAGGTCAAAGATATTTTTGTTTTTCTGGTTGAGCATGGTTTTACAGAAAAATTGGCTGCGTTGCCGCAGCGGGATAATCCGATTCGCGTGACTTATCACGATCCCTGCCATCTGCGGAATCATGGTATTACAAAAGAACCGCGAGAAATCTTGAAAGCGTTGCCACAGGTTGACTATGTCGAAATGGAAAATGCCGGGACTTGCTGCGGCCTTGGCGGGACTTACTCTGTCTACCATTATGACACCAGTAAAAAAATCGGCGCGAAAAAAGCAGGCTTTATTGCTGAAAGTGGTGCTGAACTGGTTGCAACAGATTGCCCTGGCTGTATTATGCAGTTACAGGACAGTATCAATCATGCTGACGAAAAACAGCGGGCAGTGCATATTCTTGATTTGGTTGCGGACGTTTTACCTGAATAGTATTTTTAACGGAGAGACGCAAAGATGGAGAGAAACGCAGAGAAAGTCAAAATCTTAAACTGAGCCACCACCAGAAGTAGGTACCTTTAGGCGAGACACCAAGTTCGCCAAGACAAGCAAAGTCGAAAGCGTTTATAAGGTTTTAAAACCCAAAAAATATTTTTGTTTTTCCTTGGTGTTCTTGGTGGCTATCAACTGATTTTGATTTTTCTCTCCAGCTCTCCCTCTTAGCATCTCTCCGTTAAGAGCTTTTCTTCCGGAGTTGCTATGCCTGAACGGAAACCACAATCAAATAACCGTCTCCGTCATCGTCTCCACGAAATTATTTTCGAGGCCGATACTCCTGCGGGAAAACTGTTTGATATTGTCCTGATCCTCAGCATCATTGTCAGTGTGATTGTCGTCATGCTTGATAGTGTTGCTGCTCTTGATGCCCGTTACGGGCGGCTGTTTATGCTGCTCGAATGGATATTCACCCTTGTCTTTACTGCTGAATATCTTCTTCGGCTTAGCTGTATC
>JAMOPE010000396.1 GCA_027064785.1 Geobacteraceae bacterium | reverse complement strand
TAAAAGACGACTCCAAACTGGGGTTATTTGTAAACCCTCCAGTGTAAAATCAGCAAGACCCTCTTTGCCGGGATAAACGAACAAATCAAGGCTCAAACCCAACGGTAACAGCAAAGTCGCATTCTCCCCACGCATGTCCGCCCCCGTCTGACCGGATAATTCCTGCAGTAAACGGCGTTGAACAATATCTGCCGGAAAGAACACCCAGAAAGAGAGAACGCTGCTGACAACAAAAAGTAGCAAACACAGTAAGAACAAACGCCGATTGCCAGCCAGCTTTTTCCAGCCAGGAAATGATAATAAACTCATAGTTTTTCCAAGGACATCAGAACCATATGAACATCCAGCAAAGAATGGTCTTCAAAGCGCGGTTTCACCCGCATCGATTTTACCTGAACACCACCACTTCGATACTCAATTGCATGCAAAACTTTCACCAGTTGAGCCAGAGATAACTTTTCAAGCCGTATTTCAACAAGCTGCTGCCGGTATTTTCCCTGTGTTGTGGCCGGCTGCGGTCGCATCGACAGCAACTGTTCGCGCACTCCAGTCTGCTCGGTCAAATTTTCAACCAGAGAAAACAGTGGACGCTTCCCTTTTCGACGACGGTCAACATTGGCTATCTGGTGACGCAAATCGTTGATCTGCTTCGACATTTTCTCAACCCGAATCAGATTATGATGATGAGCAGCGATTCTCCGATCCAGCCGCTCCATTGCATTCAGATAGGGGGTCACCAGTAAAAACCACAGAACCAGTCCAGCAATAATAACCAGCCCACTACCAACAATAACCCGTTCTCTGGGATTGAGACGATTCATCATTGTCCACCCTCCCCGCTGAACGTGAGCTTCAGTTCAAAATCGACCTGGCTGTTGTCTGTCGCCAGTTTGGCATTTGTAATTTCGACGTGACCAAACAGGGGATTGCCTTTCAACTGCTCGGCAATTTTATCAACCGATTCAAAAGAATCAGCGGTTGCCATAATCCGCACCTGCTCAGGAGAATAAACCAGTTCGCGAAAATCGACATGCAGGTCGGGAGGAATGCTGCTGGACAAGCCCTGTAAAACAGTTGCGGCACCATGACCGCCCAGACCAAAAAACAAGACCTGTTTTTGCAGTTCTTTTAATTCACTTTCAAGCTGTAATGGCACATCGACAACTGTTGTTCCGGGGGGCATGACCTGCTTAAAAGTTGCCTGCATTTCCTGTTTCAGCTGTTTTTCCTCACGGCTTTTCTGGACATACCCAAGCTGCATGGTGACCGCACCACCGAGAATAACCAGAAAGAGTAAAATCACCACTGCAATCAGTTTCGTCCTGAAGATCTCCAGCTGTCCTCGAGCCGCAAATTCACCCTGACGAAAATCGATCTGCCCGACCTTCTTTATCGCCTGCATTTCGGCAAGAGCTAACAGGGCTGCCGGAGCCATATCGTAACCAATTCCAGAACCTAAAATATCCTCTGCCGGAGTCAGTATAGTACGATCAGTTTTATACAAAATCACCATCAGCTCATCGGTTACTCCGGCTCCGACAACCCAAAGAGGCAACCCCTCGAGACCAATACTATTTTCAAGCTGACTGACCTGATTGGCAATAAAGTCAAAAATATCTTCTTCGCTCAATTCACTGGTACCGGGCAAAAGCCGATAATCACGAACCATCCCGTCATAGACCAGAGCAACAACCACCTCAAGCCGACGACAGTAAATCAGGATTCCATCCTGATCACCAATCACCGGAAGAAATGCAAAGGGAAAAAGATCTATCCGCCGGGGGTTATGTTCCGGTTCGGGAAAATGGTTCAGCAGTTCATCAACTTCACGTTTATTAACAACGACGGCATCAACTTCATAATCATTTTCGCGGGCTCTGGGAGGAAGAAACGAAACAACATGCTCATCCAGAGAAATGGGGAGTTGTGAGTTGAGCTCGAGAGGTAACGCCGCTTCAATTTTACTCTTTTCACGAAAGGGAAACCGTAAACGTCGGAACAGACCAACCCGGCAGGGCAGAGCGGTAATTAAACGATCACCTAATGATACTTTCCCACCAACCAGCTCTCTAATCGCAGCTGCCGCTTCATCAGGGGTCTCGTAACTGCGTTTATTCAACTGGACATCGATCTTCCCTGCTGCCGTCGTCAACACCGCAACCCTGACGTCGGTCCCTTCCAGATCGATCCCTACAAATCGCTTAGACATAGTCTATTCCACCTTGAAACTCAGGAGTTTATTCCCTTGCTTACGCACGATAGCCTGCGCTCGACGTGTCCCCTGATTAACCCGTCCCCGGCTCGATACCTGAAAAGCTGTCCCCTTCACGCCAACGGAGCCTTGCAGCCACGCTCCGGACCAGCGGTCACCAATCCCCTCAGCCTGCGATAAATCCTGTAATCGCTGATAAGGAGATTGCGACCGGTAGTCAACCAACATCTTAATATCCTGACGATCAAAAATAATTTCGATATTATCCTCAGCCGCCGAAAACTGCCAAGCGTATAGCACCTCAGCCGGAGCCGTATTAACGTTGATCGATTCATCTCCCACAACCCGCAGATACGGCTTCAATCGTTCGAAGTAGTCTTGATCAAAACCTCTGACCAAACGTAACTCATCAAGTAAAACCAGTTTTTTCCCCCGGCGGGGATACGAAGGTTTAAGCCCAGCGTAATATTCATCGTCCGGTGTTGTTACCGTCTTATCTCCGTTATACCAGTAAACCAGTGAATCGGCTAATTGCTGCGCGTCCACTTTATCCAGCTGCAGAACCTCTTCACATAATGCGATAAAACGATGATAACCCGTTAACGGATTGCCCCGCTCATCAGCTATCGTGTTAAGATTGAACCGCCCGCTCAAATCACGAATTGTGATAGAAACATCACCGTCACCAGCGGGAATATTGACCAGCGGTTGCCCCCAGAACTCATCCGGATGATCAAAATTGTTTTTATCTTCCTGCAAAATCGTCCGCGCTGCTTCCACCCCTCCCCGGGCCAGATAGTAAGCCTTGGTCCGATCCCGAAATGTCTCAGTCGCACGTAAGTCGACTAGAGTCGAAAAAGAGAATTCAATAATCAGGGTGCTCAGCAGAGCAACAACCACCAAAACAAGCAACAATGCCATTCCACTCTCATTCCGCAGACATGTCATCATTTCACCCCCGGCAGCACAAAACTGCTACGAAAGGGGATACTGCGGCCATCGACGTCTAATTCAAGAGTAACCTCGACAAGCTGCGGCGGCTTCTTCCCCGTCCAAGTTTCCTGCCAGTTGCCGTTACGCAAATAACGCAGCTGAAAATCGTTGACCCCGGAGAAAAATCTCAGCGGTTCAGAGACTGCAAGATCCGTAAGAAGAATCTGTTCACTACGGTACAGCGTTCCCGATTCATCGCCCTGCTGAACTTCATAGCGGACTCTCGACAACCCACCGTTTTGCCGTAATAATGGCGAAACCAACTCGGTATTAAACTCGAAATAAATATTTCCATCACTGTCATGTCCCGAACTAAAAACCGCCTGTGTTCCCAATGGAGCAACGCGTAAACTCCCTAGTTCACTCCCCAGTCGGTCGAAAAATATCCGCGCCTGATGGTAGACATCACCTTCTGCCTCCAGCCGATTTCGCGCCTGGCTCACTGCGCTGAAAACACCATAGATACTGATCAGAACAACACTGCCAATCAGCAGGGCCAATAATATCTCGATGAGGGTGAAGCCGCGATTCCTTTTCATCCCGACCCTCCGGCTGGGAGAAATGAAACCAGCTGCACTTGTTCATTTCTATCCGGGTCTCCCCAGATGACTGTCACCGTAACCTGTTTAACACGGCTGATCAGTGTTTCCTGATAACTGATTTCCCAACGGAATGTTTCGAATGGTTCCTCAAAAACATCTTCCCGATCATCCCAGTTGAGTCGTTTTCCTTCAACATTCAATTCTTCTTCACTCATCAGTTGTTGAGCAAGAAGAGTTGCCTGGGTCAACCGCTGAATTTTGTCCTGAACCAGAATCGAACGATTTGACAGTCCAAGCAGTGACACCAGAGCAATTGCAACAATGGCCAGAGCGATCATCACTTCGAGGAGAGAAAACCCCTTATTGCACTGTCGCAAAGTCATCATCAATTGTGACCGATCCCGTTAATGGTGAAAAATCCAGTTCGACCTCCGTTCCACTCCCTCTCATCAGAAATAGGCGTGTCTGTTCCATCCAGCCCAGAGGCAACACTCGCACCGTAACCTGACCGTTGCGAAAACTTCCCTTCCCCTCGACATCGATCTGTGTCAGTTTTAGTGGTTCAAGTGAGAGTTCCCGACCAAAAGGTTCTGTTTCTGCCCCACCCACTCCGGAACGTTGACGGAAAGTTGTCACGCTGTTACGCCTAAAATTAAATACCAATAGGTGTTCATCACGGGTTAAAGTCGCCTCGTTGTAAAGCTGTTTCACCGTCCCCGCCAAGCGCCGGATGACGAGACGCTCATCCCCTTCACCGCGGTCGGTCAGTAACGGTAGACTGAGTAAGCTAACCAACGACAACACCACAATGACAATAACCAGTTCGACAAGGGTAAAACCGCGCTGGTTAATCGAGATTCCAGTTCGCCACATCGGCATTTTCCCCTTCGCCGCCACTTTCGCCATCGGGTCCGTAGGAGAACAGGTCATATTCACCATGAACTCCCGGGCTGAGATAGAGATAAGGCTGCCCCCACGGGTCAAGAGGAATCTTGCGAATGTAGCCACCATCCTTGTAATGGGCAGGGATCCTCCCAACCGTCGGCTTTTCAACCAAAGCCTGCAACCCCTGCTCTGTTGACGGGAAGAAACCATTCTCCAGTTTAAAAATCCCCAACGCCTCTTCAAAACTGCGAATCTGGGTCGCAGCCGATATCCGGCGAGCTTTTTCCGGCTCATTAAGAAGTCGCGGTACGACAATAGCGGCAAGAATCCCGAGGATAACGACCACAACCATAATTTCTATCAGAGTGAAACCACGCTGGTTTTTCATAGACACTTTCATCAATCTCTCCCGGAATAATGCTTTAGCCGATCCCCTGGCTGGCTTGAAATATCGGCAGTAATATAGCCAGAACAATAAACCCGACAACCGTTCCCATCAGTAAAATCATCAATGGCTCAAGAAGTGCCATCAAACCGTTTAACTTCGTCTGGACCTGATGCTCGTAGATTTCGGCAACTTTGAACAACATCCCTTCCAGTTCACCGCTCCGTTCACCAACGGCTGCCATCTGCGGCAACATTGCGGGGAAAACTTCAGCCTCGTAAAGAGGCTCCGACAAGCCTGCCCCTTCTGTTACCTTTTCCCGAACGACTTCAAGTGCCTGCTGCAAATAATTGTTACCCAAAAGATTTTGCACAATTTCCAGAGCGGTCAACAGAGGAACACCACTATGGAGTAATGTCGCAGTCGTCCGGGAAAAACGAGCAGTTGCAGTATGTAAAGTAAGTGGTCCTAGAAGCGGTAGCCGGAATTTTATCTTGTCGAACCAAAGTCGCCCTTTCGCCGTCAACGAAAAACGTTTGACGACAAAAGCGAAAAGGATAGTGATCAACAGCAATATCCACCAATAAGTTGCAAGAAACCTACTGAACGTGATTAATAAGAGAGTCGGAAGAGGTAGTGCCTGCTCCAGATCTTCGAGCATCCGGGTGATTTTGGGCACAACAAACATCATCAGAAACAAAAGGACTCCACTGCCGACAAAAAACATCAGAATTGGGTAGGTCAATGCTGCCTTCAGTTGAGCATTGAAGCGTGCCTGCTCATCAGTGAACTCTGCCAGTTGCAACAAAACTTTATCGAGAGTTCCACTCTCCTCCCCAACCCGGACCATGTTGGTATAGATCGGGGGGAAAACATTCGGGTGAACCTGGAGAGCAACATGAAACGCACTCCCCTGCAAAACATCATCCCGAACCCGGGTTAAAACTGAAGACAACGCCCCTTGAGTTTGCTGTTCAGCAACCATTCCTAACGCTTCATCAAGAGGCATCCCGGCGGCCAGCATTGTTGCCAGTTGACGAGTTGCAACCCCTAGCTGAGCGGCACTCACCCGCCGGAAAAGCGTCCGGGGTGAAGCCATAGCCGCATCGTGAGCCGTAGCCAGCTTTGTCGGGAACAATCCCTGTCCCCGCAGCTTACGACTGGCAGCCTTCTGGCTCAGAGCTTCAACAACACCCCGCTGTTTCTTTCCCTGCGCATCAAGGGCACTATATTCATAAAGTGCCACCGTTTAGACCTCCTCCTGCGTCACTCGCAGAATTTCTTCAACGGTCGTTTCTCCGGCAAGAACCTTGGCAAGCCCAGCCTGCCGCAAAGGTCGCATCCCCATTTTTAATGCCTGCTGCCGAAGAGTTGAAGCATCGGCGTTACCTGTAACCAACTGGCGAATGGGATCGGTCACTTCAAGCAACTCGTATATTCCAGTTCGGCCAAGATACCCGACATTCATACAGTGACCGCACCCGCGCCCCTTATAAAAAGTTGCCTGAGCTGGACCCTCCTCGCCATCAAACAATTCACTCAACAACGTTTCATCTGGACGATAACTGATTCGGCAGTGAGGGCAAATGGTTCGAACCAACCGTTGGGCAAGAACCCCAACCAGAGCAGAGGCGGCAAGGAATGGTTCAACCCCCATTTCAACCAATCGTGCCAGCGCACCTGCTGAGTCATTGGTATGGAGGGTTGAAAAGACCAGGTGACCGGTCAATGCCGCTTGAACCGCAATTTTAGCCGTCTCGCTGTCACGAATCTCACCGACCATAATAACATCGGGATCTTGACGGAGAATTGAGCGCAAACCTTGTGCAAACGTTAAATTAATCTTGTTATTCACCTGAATCTGCCCCACGCCCGGCAGCTGGTATTCGATAGGGTCTTCAACAGTGATGATATTCTGTTCT
>JAMOPE010000395.1 GCA_027064785.1 Geobacteraceae bacterium | reverse complement strand
TCGAAACCCGCGATTTGAATGAAGTTGCCGAAGCGTTACAGGCCGGGGCCGATATCATCATGCTCGACAATATGACTCTTGATGAAATGCGTCAGGGGGTAGAACTGATTGCAGGTCAGGCACTGGTTGAGGCTTCAGGTGGTGTCAATCTGGAGCGGGTTCGTGATATTGCTGAGACGGGTGTTGACATCATTTCTGTTGGTGCTTTAACTCATTCGGTACGGGCGGCCGATATTTCAATGCTATTTAATTGATTCAACCAATTTGGGAGATCCATTGACCTCACGTGACAAAATTCTCAACTTGTTTCGCAGTCATCCCGATCAATATCTGTCGGGACAGGAAATCAGCCGCACGCTTGATATTTCCCGGGCTGCTGTGTGGAAACAGGTTAAGGCTCTGCGTGATCTCGGTTTTGAAATTGAGGCGAAACATTCTTCCGGTTATCGCCTGCTGGCGTCTCCTGATCTGTTGCTGGCTTCTGAAATAGAGAACAGACTCAACACCCGGTTGCTTGGCACGTCTGTTGTGACTTACGCAGAGATTGATTCAACCAACACTGAGCTTCGCCGTCTGGCTGAGGCCGGGGCGGTTGAAGGGACGGTCGTTGTTGCCGACCGACAGAGCGCTGGCCGAGGTCGTCTGGGTCGGCGCTGGGAATCCCCCTCTGGAGTCAACCTTTACTGTTCTATCCTGCTACGTCCTGACATCCCCCTTCATCAGGCTTCACAATTAACGTTCCTTTCTGCTGTCGCTGTCGCCGAAACACTCAATGACGTGTGTGGTTTGACTGCTAAAGTGAAGTGGCCAAATGATATTCTGGTTGGTGGCGCAAAAATCTCCGGACTGCTCAATGAGATGAATGCCGAGACGGAGCAGATCCATTTTGTTATCCTTGGCATCGGTGTTAATCTGAATATGCTGACCGAACAATTTCCACAGGAGCTGAACTATCGGGCGACATCCGCATTGCTGGAGTCTGGTCGCCCGGTTGATCGGTTGTTGTTTCTTCGCAGTTTGCTGGAGAAGCTGGATCTTTTTTACAATGAATTTTTGCGTGACGGGTTTGTCCCGATTCGCCGGCGCTGGGAATCTCTGTGCAATACGATTAATGCTGTTGTTGAAGTCGATATGGGGAACCTGAAGCTGTCGGGAACGGTTGTTGGCCTTGATCCCGACGGGGCGCTACGTTTGCAGCTAGAAAATGGGACAGTCGAAAGAATCCTCGCCGGGGATGTCCGTCCGGTGGGTGAATAATAAGATAAGAGGAGTATAAAGCATATATGCTGTTAGTTATCGATATCGGCAACAGTAATACTGTCCTGGGGATTTACGCGGGGACAACGTTACGGAATGATTGGCGCATCGGCACCGATAAGGACCGGACGGTTGACGAGTATGCCATGCTGATTAATAATTTATTTCAGTTGTCTGGATTGACGTTTTCGGATCTTGATGATGTGATCGTCTCCAGCGTTGTGCCTCCAATGCTGGAGACGATTGAAGGCCTTTGCCAGAGCTATTTTAAATTGACTCCGTATGTTGTCGGTCCCGGTATTAAAACGGGGATGCCGATTCATTACGATAACCCGCGTGAAGTGGGGGCCGACCGGATCGTCAACGCAATCGCGGCGTATGAAACCACCAAATGCGCGTTGATCGTTGTCGATTTTGGGACCGCGACGACTTTTGATGTGATTTCCCCTGATGGTTGTTACGAAGGGGGGGCGATTGCTCCCGGCGTTGGGATCTCGGCGGATGCTTTGTTTGACCGGGCGAGTAAATTACCCCGGGTCGAATTTTCATGTCCCGATCAAATTGTTGCAAAAAATACTGTCAGCAGTATGCAGGCGGGGATTTTCTTTGGCTATGTCGGACTGGTCGAAGGGATCGTCAGCCGGATGAAAAAAGAATTACCGGAACAGCCTATGGTGATTGCAACTGGAGGCTTAGCGACTTCAATTTCTACAGCAACCCGCTGTATTGATAAAGTAGAACCCTTTTTAACTTTGGATGGATTACGAATACTCTACGATAGAAACCGGAATTAACTTTCACTCCCTGTTATCTGGACGTATCAACGTCGATGAAATAGAGAACTGCTGGCGCAGGACTCTCTTGACAGGCTTTTCTAGAAAAGGAGCGATCCATGGCTAACGACACGACAAAATTGAGAAACCTTGGAATTGTGGCGCACAACAGTGCTGGTAAGACATCGCTGGTTGAAGCGATTTTATTCAATACCGGCATGACCGATAAGCTTGGTAAGGTTGATAATGGTACGTCTGCCATGGATTTTGAAGAGGAAGAAATTAAGCGAAAAGCGACGTTGTCAGCAAGCCTGAATCACTGTACATGGAACGATTACAGCCTGAATATTGTCGATACTCCCGGTGTCAGTAACTTCCTTCATGATACCCGTCGCTGCTTACGTGTATTGGGTGGTGCGGTTGTTATCGTTTCCGCTATTTCGGGTGTGAAGTCGCAGACCGTTCAGATCTGGAAATGGTGTGACACTTTTGAGGTCCCAAGAATCGCTTTTGTTAATAAAATGGATAAAGAACGCGCCGATTTCCTCAAGGCCGTTGATGATATGGAAAAATCTCTCGGTGCCCGTGCTGTCGTCTTGACGATGCCGATTGGTGCCGAAGAAGATTTTAAAGGGATTATTGATCTGGTCCGGATGAAAGCAAAAATTTACCAGTTCGATGAAAAAGGAACCTACAAGGAGATCGATATCCCGGAAGACTATCAGGATGAGGCAGAGCGGTTGCGTGAACAACTGCTTGAAGCTGTTGCCGAGGCCGATGATGATTTGATGGAAAAATATCTAGAAGGCGAAGTCTTAAGCGAAGAGGAAATTTTGAGCGGGCTGCGTGAGGGAACCTTGACCGGTGTTTTTACTCCGGTTCTGTGTGGTAGTGCGACCGCAAATATCGGTGTCCGTCAACTTCTTGATTATATTACGGCCTGCTTGCCGTCACCAATCGACAAAGGGACACAGGTTGGTGTCAAGCCATACACTGATGAGCCGGTTGAGCGTCAACCGAGCGAAGATGAACCCTTCTCTGCGATGGTCTTTAAGACGATCAATGACCCTTATGCCGGTAAGCTGACCTTGATGCGGATCTATTCCGGGTCTCTCAGTGGTGATACGCAGGTTTATAACCCGAATAAGGACGAAAAAGAGCGGATCAGCAACATCTTCAAATTGGAAGGGAAAAAGCAGACCCCGATCGATAAGGCGGTTGTTGGCGATATCATTGCTGTTCCTAAGCTCAAGGTAACCGCAACCGGGGATACTTTGTGTGATCTCAAAGAGCAGGTGATGTACGAGCCGTTGATCCCACTGAAGCCGATCATTTCGTTCGCCCTTGAAGGAAAGAGTAAGGGCGACGAAGATAAAATTTACACGGGTCTGCAACGGTTGATGGAAGAAGATCCGACCCTGCGGATCACCCGTGATGAAGAGACCAAAGAGATGGTGCTTTCGGGAATGGGGCAGGTTCACCTTGAAGTCGCTGTTGAGCGCCTCAAGCGTAAATATGGAGCTGAGGTTGTATTGCGCGAGCCGAAGGTTCCATACCGTGAAACCATCAAATTGTCGACTCAGGTTCAGGGGAAATACAAGAAACAGTCGGGTGGTAAAGGGCAGTTTGGCGATGTCTGGATCGAAGTAAAACCTTTACCCCGTGGTAGTGGCTATGAATTTGTCGATAAAATAGTCGGTGGCGTTGTGCCACGGAATTATATTCCTGCTGTTGATAAAGGGATTGTGGAGGCGATGAAAACCGGGCCGTTGACCAAGAGTCAGGTTGTCGATGTTCAGGTCACTCTCTACGATGGTTCTCATCACTCGGTTGATTCGTCGGAAATGGCATTTAAGGTTGCCGGGTCGATGGCATTCAAGAAGGCGATGGAAGCCTGTAAGCCGATTCTTCTTGAGCCAATCATGGCGATTGAAATCACTGTCCCTGATGATTGCATGGGTGATGTTATCGGTGATCTCAACTCCCGTCGTGGTAAAGTTGTTGGCGTTGAGCCACAGGCTAACAGCCAGGTTATTCGTGCCGAAGTCCCGATGTCTGAAGTTCTGCGCTATGCCCCGGAATTGCGCTCAATGACTTCCGACCGCGGGATGTTTTCGATGGAGTTCAGTAAGTATGAAGAAGTCCCGACCCATCAGACAGCAAAAATTCTTGAAGAAATGAATAAAGAGTAGAAGCCTTCGGGGGTGTCAAATATGGCACCCCCGAGAACTTTAGGGAACAGTGGTTAAAGGAAAACGATGGCAGTGGATGAAAAAAAGGCAGAACAGGAGCCAAAACGCCTGGAAGAACTCTTGCTTGACGATTCGGAACACCTTTCCGGGAATAAGCCGGGCATTGACCAGGAGGTTCGGGTTGTGGGTGGTAAACGGGGAAGTCATTTCAGCTCACTGATTATCCTGTTTTGTTTTTGTCTCCTTGTTTTGGGATTTGGTTACCTCACCCTGCAAAATATAGCGGCCTCGCCATCAGCACAAACTCCACACGACTATTATATCTCCCCAAAGCTGCCAATCCCGCAACGACACGCAGCTATCCCTGACGAGGTGAACTCAGGGGTTGAACATGTATCCACAGCTGACAAGAAGTTGGTGCAGACAGATAAGGTCATTGAAGAAAAAATAGTCGATATGACTGTCGTACCGGTAGAACAACCTGCATCACTCCTGACTGTGACAGTTGGTCCATTGATCAGTGATGATGAGGTGCTACAAGCTGTCGAGCAGTTGAAACAGCTTGGATTCCAACCTGATATAAATCGGGATCGGGGGACGGTGACAATGATTCGTCTGCTTGAAGGAACCTATCCTCCTGATATTGCCCGCAGGCATCTGGCTCAGTTGAAAAAAAGTGTCATGTCAGCATTTCTTCTTCGTCAGGGGGAGCAACTTTCTGTTTTTGCCGGCTCATTTCATCAGAAAGGTCGAGCTAAAACATTGCAGGATGATCTGAGAAAAAAGAATGTTGCTGTCACACTTGTTGAGGGTGAGGTCGAAATGAATGGAACTGTGCTGACGGTCCTTCAGGCTGATCAGCAAACGGCTCGGGAAGTCGCTAATCATCTTTCCGATCTTGGTTTGAAAACCAGTATTAGTGAGAAAAAGTGAGAGAATTTTGGCTGAAATGAATCAGGGCTCAGAAAAAGTTCAGATAGTTATCCCGGCAGAAGTCGCAAAGATTATGAGTAAGTGGGGTGGACACAGTGTTCGTCTTGCTGCGGCTCGTGGTGCGCTGCCGATGTCCGGACCCAATCTGGTGACAGTTCTGTTTGTTTTTTACCATGGTGAAAATCAGGAGTTGAAAGAAGAGGCACTGTGTACCCTGCAGACCCTTCCGGCACAGATTCTCCTTTCCGCGTTAAGTCAGGCTCAACTCCACCCTTCGATTATTGATCTAATTGTCAAGCTTCGTTATCAGGACTTCGTGGTGATGCAGGCAGCATTGGCACACCGGATGATCGGAATTAAAAGTCTTTTGTTTCTTGCTGAAAATAGCTCGGGTGATGTTCTCGATATGCTGGTGCATAACGATGAAATTATCAACAAGACAGATGCGTTACGTACGGCAATTATTAATAATCCTCATACTGATAAAGTGACAAAGCAGCGGCTCGGCTGGGTTGAACCGGTTGTTGAACCTGAACCGGAGCCGACTCCGGAACCGGTTGAAGAAAAAAAAGTCGAAGACGACATTGAAGAGGACGACGATTTTGAGGATGAGATAGACGAAGAAAACCTCTCCAAATATCAGGAATTACAGGAGATGTCGGTCTCTGATAAAATCAAGATGGCGTTGACCGGTGATAAGGAATGGCGGACTCTATTGATTCGTGAATCAAATAAGCAGGTTAATACGGCTGTTCTGAGAAATCCGCGTATTTCTGAAGGAGAAGTCCTTGCGGTCGCAAAGAATCGCAGCAGTAGCGAGGAGTTGATCCGTATTATTCTGCTGAACCGTGATTGGGTCAAACTGTATGAAATGAAGAAGTTGCTGGTCATTCATCCGCGGACACCGTTACAGGCCGCGATGCGTTTTATGACATTTCTGACAGAAAAAGATATTCGTACGTTGGCCAAAAGCCGAAATGTCTCACAGCCGATTGTTAATAATGCCCGGCGAATTCTGACAACCAAAAAGCGGTGAGTTTTTGAGCCGCATGACAAGTATGAGGAGATTCAGGTGGCCGATATAAAGTATCAGGTAGGTGTTTTGACTTTGTCGGATAAAGGCTCAAAGGGGGAACGGATTGACGAAAGTGGCCAGATTCTAAGTGGCATGGTTGCAGAGCTTGGGCATGTTAGCCGCTATCAGGTGATTGCTGATGATCTGGATAAAATTACGATGGTCCTTGAGAGTTGGGTGGACGATCTCCATCTCGACTTAATCCTGACAACAGGCGGGACGGGTTTAAGTCCAAGAGATGTGACCCCTCAGGCAACAGCTGCTGTTCTTGATTATGAAATCCCGGGGATGGCGGAGGCTATGCGCGCAGCAAGCTTGCAGAAGACCTCACGGGCCATGCTGTCTCGGGCTCTTGCCGGTGTCCGTCAACAGAGTCTGATTGTCAATCTTCCCGGGAGTCCGAAGGCAGTGAAAGAAAATTTTGAGGTTCTTTTGCCGGTTCTCCCTCATGCTCTGGCAAAACTTCAGGGTGACCCTGCAGACTGCGCTGTCGAATAATGAAAAGCTGTTTTGTAACTAGCTGATATCGTAGCTGATATTGGGGAAATTCTGATGTTGATCTAAGCTGTGAACAATATCTGTGGATAGCGTTGTGTAAAAGTGTTTATTGTTATGAGCCAGCCCTGTAACGACGTGAAAATGTCCTCTTTGCTTAAAAAATAAGCAAAAAACTACGATCGTTTTCTGTCTGAAATCTTAGTCTAAATGTCAAAAAGTCAAGTATAATTCTACTAAAAA
>JAMOPE010000394.1 GCA_027064785.1 Geobacteraceae bacterium | reverse complement strand
ATATCAGCTTTACGACAGTTGTTCCAGATCGCGCACTGCACCGCGAGCTGCACTGGTCGTCGTTGCTGCGTAAGCCTGCAGTGCCCGGCTGACCTGTCGCTGCCGTTGCTCCGGCTGCCACGCCTGTTTTCCTTTAGCCACCATCACCGCTTGTCGCTGCTGTAAAATATCATCAGAAACCTGCATCACAATTTTGCGGGCAGGAATATCAATCTCGACCAGATCGCCCTCTTCGAGCAGAGCGATGGCTCCCCCTTCAGCTGCTTCCGGCGAGATATGACCGATGGACAGCCCCGATGTGCCACCCGAAAAACGACCGTCGGTGATCAAGGCACACGCTTTGCCCAACCCCTTTGATTTCAGATAACTGGTGGGATAAAGCATCTCCTGCATTCCGGGCCCCCCCTTCGGCCCTTCGTAACGGATCACCACAACATCGCCTACTTTAACGTGATCACCAAGAATCCCTTCAATCGCCTCTTCCTGGCTCTCAAAAATTCGTGCCGGCCCCGAAAATGTGAGATTTGAATCATCGACCCCAGCCGTTTTGACGATACAGCCATCAACTGCAAGATTACCGTACAGAACCGCCAATCCGCCATCCTGACTGTAGGCATGTTGTTTAGAACGGATACAACCTTTTTCCCGATCGAGATCGAGGGAGGACCAGCGTTTATCCTGAGCAAACGGTTCAAGACACCGCTCACGACCGGGTGCGGCACAATAAAATTTGTGAACCGCTGTATCAGTGCTACGGATAATATCCCAGCGATCAATCCCCTCCCCCATGGTTGCGCTGTGAACCGTTGGTACGTCACGCTGAATCAGCCCGGCACGGTCAAGTTCTCCAAGAATAGCAAAGATCCCGCCGGCACGATGAACATCCTCCATGTGATAATGCTGCACAGCCGGAGCAACCTTACACAGGTTCGGGGTCTCACGCGACAGACGATTGATATCATCCATGGTGAAATCAACTTCACCCTCACGGGCTATCGCCAGAAGATGGAGGATTGTGTTGGTCGAACCACCCATGGCGATATCAAGACGCATGGCATTTTCATAAGCACCAAAGGTCGCAATCGAGCGGGGCAGGACCTGATCATCACCCTCTTCGTACCAGCGTCTGGTCAGGACCATGATCCGCTCTGCCGCTTCAAGGAAAAGTTGTTTCCGATCGGCATGAGTCGCAACCAGACTGCCGTTACCGGGAAGGCTCATCCCCAGTGCTTCAGTGAGGCAGTTCATCGAGTTGGCAGTAAACATCCCGGAGCACGATCCGCAGGTCGGGCAGGAACTCCGCTCGTAGATAGCAACATCGGCATCACTGACATCGGGATCAGCGGCAGCGACCATCGCATCGACCAGATCAAGGGCAACCTCTTTCCCCTGAACTGTCGCCTGCCCCGCTTCCATCGGACCACCGGTCACAAAAATAGTTGGGATATTCAACCGCATCGACGCCATCAGCATCCCCGGTGTCACCTTGTCGCAGTTCGAAATACAGACGAGAGCATCAACACAATGGGCGTTCGCCATATACTCCACAGTATCGGCAATCAGTTCCCTTGAAGGAAGGCTGTAGAGCATCCCCTGATGTCCCATAGCAATTCCATCACAGATGGCCATGGTGTTAAATTCTTTGGCGATCCCGCCATGTTTTTCAATCTCGGAGACAACCAGCTGGCCAAGATCTTTCAGATGGACATGCCCCGGAACAAACTGAGTAAACGAATTGACGACGGCAATAATCGGCTTGCCAAAGTCATTCGGCTTAACACCCGTTGCCGACCACAGGGCACGTGCCCCGGCCATATTCTTCCCTTCGACAGATTGTGCTGATCTATAAGCTGGCATCGTTTCCTCTTTTATGACTGTTGAAAATCATGCTGTGCAAAAAGAAAAGTGAGCCCGGGCAACCGGACTCACAGATTTTATCTGTTTATGTTAATAGCGAGCGTCGGCAAACTCAACCCAGCCACCAGCTTCAACCAGCGCTTTATCAAACTGACTGATTTCGAAAGAAAATTCTTTCTTTTGATCACCAGCCTGAGCCGTAAGTTTCTGTGCATCAAGATCAACCGCAACGGTGACCTTCCCTGCTTGCCGCAATGCCATCAGTGCATCGATGTCCTGCTTTGGCAGTTCAATCGCCAGCATCCCACAGTTAAACATATTCTGGCGAAATATCCGGGCATAGCTTTCAGCAATAACAGTGTGAACATCGTTGACTTCAAAAACCCATGGGGCATGTTCACGTGAAGAGCCGCAACCGAAGTTTTCACGGGTCACAACCACCGTAGCATTTTTCAGATCATCTCCCTTGGGATCAAACCCATCGAGTTTGAGATCTTCAAGGATATATGGTTTGAGAGCCTCTTTCGTCACCTCGGTCAGGTACTTTGCCGGGATGATTTCATCGGTGTTGATATCGGATCGATCAAGAAAGATTGCCGCTCCACCAAATTTTTTCTGCATCGTTTATCTCCTGATCGTTAAAGGGTGCGAGCGTCAGTAATAACGCCAGTCAGTGCCGTCGCGGCCGCAGACGCGGGACTCATCAGGTGAACCATGCCACCTTTCCCCATCCGGCCGTTAAAGTTACGGTTGCTCGTTGCTGCCGCGACCTCACCTTCTGCCAGTACACCATTACTCATTCCGAGACACGCCCCACAAGTCGGGTTGGTGACACAGAAACCGGCATCCATAAAAATCTGGATAATTCCTTCTTTCAGGGCATCCTGAAAAATCTTTGGCGTTGCTGGAGAAACAATTCCACGCACAGAATCGGCAATCATTTTCCCCTTCAGAACTGCAGCAGCCTGACGCAGGTCTTCGATCCGGCCATTGGTACAGGTTCCAATATAAACCTGATCAACCGGAGTCCCGCTCAGCTCTTCCATCGTTTTAACGCAGTCGGGCTTGTAGCCGAAAGTCACCTGCGGTTCAAGTGTGGAAACATCGATATCGAGAACATCAGCATACCCAGCATCGTCATCTGAAATCCACTGCTGATAATCTTCAAGAGCAGCCTCCTTGCTGGAGAAATCGCCTTTGATAAACTCCCAGAGATACTCAACGGTCGTCATATCCGGCATACAGACACCCGATGTCCCACCCGCTTCGACCGCCATGTTACACAGCGTCATGCGTGCTTCCATGCTCATTGCGTCAACAATCGAACCTCTGAACTCAATGACCCGGTCCGTCGCACCGTTCACCCCAAGCTTGGCAATAACATGGAGAATCACATCTTTGGCATAAACACCCTCAGCCAAGGTTCCGTTCAGGTTGATACGAATGGTTGCCGGTTCACGAAAAGCACACACCCCTTTGAGAATACCAACTTCGAGGTCAGTTGTCCCGACACCAGCGGCAAACGCACCAAAAGCACCGTGGGTACAGGTATGACTGTCACCCATGATGACGGTAAAGCCGGGACGGATATAACCCTTTTCAGGAAAGATCGCATGACAAACCCCGTTTCTGCCAACATCAAAGAAATCGGGAATTTCGTGACGTCGCGCCCAATCACGCAGGATTTTTGCCTGAGTCGCGGTCTTGGTATCCTTTGAGGGGGTCACATGATCGATAACAACTTTAAGCTTTTCACGATCAAACACCCGATCTTTTTCTCGCCAAATCAAATCTGCAATCGCAACGGGAGTCGTAATCTCATGACAGAGTACTCGGTCAAGATTGAGAATCTTGGTTCCTGAAAATGGCTCATCACGCAGGTGACTATCAAAAATCTTTTCTGCTAATGTTTTACCCATGTGTTCTCCTGTAAGTTTTATTGCAAAACGAAGTCAGGCATCACCTTATAATAAGGTAACACCTGACCGTCAATCGCTTTTTACTGGTTCGTGATTTAAATATTTGTATGTGAACGCTTTTCCGCGACATCGAGCTTATTCAATGCGTTGATATAAGCTTTGGCACTTGCGAGCAGAATATCGGGATGGGCACCCTGTCCGAGGACCTCGCGCCCTTCAGGAGACTGAAGGCGAACGCTACACTCACCTTGGGCATCGGTACCACCGGTAATGGCACCAACCGAGAAGTTGAGTAACGTCGCCTTGCTTCGTGCCAGTTTCTTGATCGCCTTGAATACAGCATCAATTGGACCATCACCGATCACAGCAATCTTTTTGATCTTCCCTTTGACCTCCATCGCCACTGTTGCTGTTGGGGTTGCAAATGAACCGGAGCTGACATTCATCTGCTCCAACCGGTAAATTTCAGGAACCCGCAAAATTTCATCGGCAACAATCGCATCGAGGTCTTCGTCAAAAATCTCTTTCTTCAGGTCAGCTAATGTCTTGAAGCGGACAAACGCTTTTTGCATCTCCTCTTTGGAGAGATCGTAGCCAAGTTGCTTCAAGCGATCGATAAATGCGTGACGACCGGAGTGTTTACCGAGGACCAGCTTGTTCTGATTCAGACCAACCGACTCGGGAGTCATAATTTCATAGGTCGACTTATCCATCATCACACCATGCTGGTGGATCCCTGCCTCATGGGCAAAAGCATTCGTCCCGACAATCGCCTTATTTGGCTGAACCCGAATACCGGTAATTGTCGTGAGGAGCTTACTCGCCGGCGTGATCTGTTCAGTCACGACGTCCGTAGTAAAGGGTAAAATATCGTGACGGGTCCGCAGCGTCATCACGGCCTCTTCGAGGGAACAATTACCGGCTCGTTCACCTATTCCGTTAATAGTACACTCAAGCTGGCGTGCCCCGGCCTGAACTGCTGCCAGCGAGTTAGCAACTGCTAGGCCAAGATCATTATGGCAATGTACCGAGATAATCGCTTGATCGATATTACTGACGTTCTGTTTCAAGTAACGGATAATATCATAGTACTCCGACGGAATCGTGTAGCCGACAGTATCGGGGATATTGACCGTTGTTGCCCCGGCTTCGATAACCGCCTGAATAACTTTAGCGAGAAAGGGCAGTTGAGTCCGGACCGCATCTTCAGCTGAAAATTCGACATTCGGTGTATAACCGGCAGCGCGAGTCACAGCAGCAACTGCAGCATCAAGCACCTGCTGTTCACTCATCTTCAACTTGTACTTCATGTGAATATCGCTGGTCGCAATAAAGGTGTGAATCCGTCCCCGCTCACCGGCGTATTTCAGTGCTTCCCACGCCCGGTCGATGTCCATATCGTTGGAACGTGACAACCCGGCGATTTGTGGGCCCTGAATCGTCTGGGCAATTTTCTTCACCGCTTCAAAATCACCATCTGAGGCGATCGGAAAGCCTGCTTCCATGACATCGACATTCAAACGCTCAAGCTGATGGGCAATCCGTAATTTTTCTTCAATATTCATACTGGCGCCTGGAGATTGTTCACCATCACGCAAGGTTGTATCAAAAATAATTATCTTCTCTTTTTCACTCATAGCTGACTCCGTTATCTATTTTCCCGTATTTTTCTGGGTAGTTCGTGTTCTTTTTTTCGGCTCTTGTACTGGCTTAACTCTTAGGTCACTCAGGTCAGATTCCACACAAAACCACCCCCTTTCGTAGAACGCTACGGCAGAAACTAAAAAAGCCCCCGCCCTGTTGGTTAGACAGGGGCGAGAGCCTATGCTTCGCGGTACCACCCTGATTCGTCTGCCGCATGGCAAACCTTCTTTCTCCCTTAACGCAGGATCACGATGGAAACTAACTTTGAACAGCTTCATTTCCACAGCTCCGAGGCGAGTTCAGTAACCTTCTGTATCGGTTTGCACCAACCACCGACTCTCTTTAACAGAAAATGCTACTTACTACTCCTCATCAACGCCTTTATCACTCATTTTGTTATTTATCGGTCGATTCAACCTTAAACCCGACAACCAAGTCAAGTTTTTTCAATTCCTGTTTATCAATTATAGTTCAACCGGGGGCTCGAGACGTTTCTTGCGCCAACTGAGAACAGCCGCAATCGGTCCCGAAACCAGATACGCCATCCCGACCAGGAACAACATCACCTCAGGCTTTGCAACCACTACAATCAGGATAACGATCGCACCAACGAGGATTGTAAACGGCTGACGTTTAAACAACTCGGGATCTTTCAAAGAAAGATACTTCACATTACTGATCATCAAAAATGCCAAGATGAAGACCAGCACAACCATCGAGAACATTTTGATGGTTCCGGTTCCACCCAACTCATAAAACAGCAGCACGCAGGTTGCAACGATACAGGCAGCAGCCGGAATCGGAATGCCGATAAAACGACGCGACTCAACCGTTGAAACCTGGACGTTAAAACGCGCCAGTCGCAACGCCCCGCAAATAACGTAAAGGAAAGCAGCCAGCCAGCCGAGCTTACCAAAGGGACGCAGCGCCCAGAGGTACAGCAACACACCCGGAGCAACCCCGAACGAAATGACATCGGCCAGTGAATCGAGTTCAACACCAAACTTACTGCTGGTCCCGGTCAGTCGGGCAATTTTTCCATCGAGACCATCAAAAATAGCCGCCAGCAGGATAAACCATGCCGCACGATCAAAATGACCGTCAGTTGCAGCTATAATCGCGTAAAACCCGGCAAAAATCCCACCGGCCGTTACGAGATTTGGTAGTAGGTAAACACCTTTACGCAGGTTTTCCCGTTTGTCACTTCTCAAACAATCAGCACTCAAGACATTGTCCCCAGAACAGTTTCCCCGGCTACGGTTTTCTCACCAAGGGTAATGGTTACGTCAGCATTCGTCGGAAAATAGATATCGACCCGTGAGCCAAAACGGATGAGACCAAAACGTGCGCCCCGTTGCAGGACATCACCGATGATCGGATAGGTCACAATCCGGCGGGCAATCAGTCCGGCAATCTGAACAAACAGGATTTTTGATCCACTGGGCGTTTCCAGAAGAATCCCCGCCTGTTCATTTGATTTGCTCGCTTTATCATATGACGCATTCACAAACTCACCTTTATTGTAATACATGTCAACAACCTTGCCATCGCAC
>JAMOPE010000393.1 GCA_027064785.1 Geobacteraceae bacterium | reverse complement strand
AACAGCGGTATTAGAACTTCCATGAGAGCCGGAGCCATCGTGGGTACACATGTCCCAATGGTGCATGGTTAAACCGATGACGTCGTACCCCTGCTCTTTCAATAATGCTGCCGCAACAGAAGAATCAACTCCACCGCTCATGGCAACAACGACTTTTTTCTTCACATTGACCTCAAATAGACAAAAAGGGTTCCACAAATGCAGAACCCTTTTAAAAGTTAATCTTATTTCTAAAAGTTATGCTGCAGCACTTCGTTCTTTATAATCTTTTATTGCTTCGTGCAATGCATCTGCTGCCAGGTTTGAACAGTGCATCTTTGCCGCAGGAAGGCCGTCCAGTGCTTCGGCTACAGCCTGATTTGTCAGAATGAGTGCCTCGTCGATTGTCTTGCCGATAGCAAGTTCAGTCACCATCGATGAGGTTGCGATTGCAGCACCACAACCAAAGGTCTTGAACTTGACGTCTTTAATAATACCGTCATCAACCTGCAGTGAAATTCTCATAATATCACCACACGAAGCATTACCGACTTCACCAACACCGTTTGCATTTTCAACTTCACCGACGTTGCGCGGATTGGAAAAATGATCCATAACTTTTTCTGTATACATAATAGTCTCCTTATATCTTTTTAGTGGCTGCAACTGACCATCCGACACTCGTCGCATGAGAGAGGAGCCGGGCTCGTCCGGTTGTAAAGCGGGCTCATTTCGCGTAACCGTTGAACAATTGCTGGAAGTTCCTGTAAAATAAAATCGATTTCTTTTTCTGTATTATTCGGTCCCAGGCTAAAACGGGTACTTGAGTGGGCCAGAACGATATCGACCCCCATTGCTCCCATAACATGCGACGGTTCAAGAGAACCCGATGTGCACGCAGAACCTGATGAGGCTGCAATTCCCTTCATATCAAAGAACAGCAGCAGCGATTCACCCTCAATATAGTTGAAGCTGACGTTCAACGTATTGGGCAACCTCAGATCCGCATTGGGATGACCATTCAACTTGACATCAGGAATGGTGCTTAAAATTCCATCCTCAAGCTTGTCACGCAGAGCGCGAACATACTTATAGTCGCTCTCCATGCTCTGCTGTGCCAGCTCACACGCAAGTCCCATTCCGACAATTCCCGGAACATTATGGGTTCCCGCACGCCGGTTACGTTCCTGGTGCCCACCGTGCATAAAACGGGAAATCCGCGTACCACGCTTCAGATACATCGCACCGACCCCCTTGGGTGCTCCAATTTTATGACCGGAAATAACCGCCATATCGACATTGGCTTTACGCACATCAACGGGAATCTTTCCTGCGGCCTGAACGGCATCGGTGTGGAAACGGATCTTATGCTTTTTGGCAATCTGCCCGATTTTTTCAATCGGATAAATATTGCCGGTTTCATTATTTGCCCACATCACCGAAATCAGAATCGTCTTGTCAGTAATTGCTGCTTCCAGCTCTTTCAGATCAAGGCTGCCATCCTGATCGACCCCAAGATATGTGACCTCAAAGCCATCTTTTTCGAGCGCCTGACACGTTTCAAGAACAGCAGGATGCTCGACTGCAGTGGTAATAATATGGTTCCCTTTGTCTTTCAGCGCGTCAGCTGTTCCCTTGATAGCGTAGTTATCACCTTCACTGCCACACGACAGAAAAATAACTTCAGCGGGAGAGCAATGGAGCAGATCAGCAACCTGCTGACGTGCCTTATCGATCGCACCACCGACCATCCGTCCAGCCCAGTGGACGCTGGAGGGGTTACCAAACTGTTCACAGAAATAGGGCAACATCGCCTCCAGAACCTCTGGTTTGACTGCTGTTGTTGCGTTGTTGTCCATATAAATCTTTTCCACGAAAATCCTCCGGTAAAACTGAAAAGGTTAGTTATTCGCCGCACGGCAGGCAAGCTGCCGACGACCATCATTGGTTAAATCTTCAAGGGTCATTGATGCGAGAAAATTGCGTATCTGATTCCCCAACCCCTGCCAGACCGACTGTGTCGTACACTCGTGTTCGCAGTTACAACTGCCATCGGCACTCATGCATGATAACGGCATCAGCGCTTCTTCAACGGTATCGATAATCTGATCGATATGAATATCGGCTGCCGGACGGGCGAGAACATAACCACCACCAGGGCCACGGACACTGTTAACAATTCCGCCGCGCCGCAACTTGACGAACAGTTGCTCAAGATAATTCAACGAAATTTTTTCCCGCTCAGCAATATCCTTGATTGAAACAGGCTGACCGTTACTGGTCAGGTTTAAACTGACAAGAGCCCGTACAGCATATTGTGCCTTAGTTGACATTCTCATCAGACCGCTTCCTTCTTGATCGGCTCAACATTCGGTGTTTCATATTGAGCAAGTCGTTCCTGTAAACTTTGCTGTTCTTTCTGTAATTCTTCAACCCGATCTTCCAAGCGATGCACCTGGTCAAAAATACAGCTGACCGCTTTAGCAACAGGGTCAGGGAGTTTGTCATGCTGCAAATCGATGCCCTGACGTTTCTCTGCCGACATCACGACTCGACCGGGAATACCGACCACCGTTGCCATCGCCGGAACCTCTTTGACAACAACTGAATTTGAACCGATCTTACTATCATCACCAACTTTAAAAGGACCTAGTATCTTGGCTCCCGAACCAATAATGACATTATCACCCAACGTCGGATGACGTTTTTCCTTCGCCCACGATGTCCCGCCAAGGGTCACGCCATGATAAAGGGTACAGTTATCGCCAATTTCGGCCGTCTCTCCTATCACAACCCCCATACCATGATCAATAAAGAAACCACGACCGATTGTTGCTCCAGGGTGAATTTCGATGCCAGTCATAAAACGACCGATATGCGATACCAGGCGGGCAAAAAATTTCATCCCGTTATTCCACAGCCAATGTGAAAAACGGTAGAAAATCATTGCATGAAAACCCGGGTAGCAGAATATGATCTCAAAAACGCTCCGGACTGCCGGATCACGCTCAAAGACAACTTTTAAATCTTCCTTGAGATGAGAAAACATATCTTACCTTTCATTTCGTATTTACAGGAAAAACGATGCGACATAAGAACACTCGGCATTCACATACCGTTTGTTATTTTTTATCATCAACTCCCAACTTCAGTTCAGAATTATCATACCCGACTAAATCTGTCAATTATTTTCAAACAAAATAGTCAGGTATTTTTTAAAACGAAATCCCCCCTTACTATCGTCCAAAAGCGGCAACACCGAAGAAATTCTAATTCACCAGCTTTTAGCGTTGTTATCGGTCGACAACTGTACAAATATCCCCTATAATGCAGCGGTTTTTGTTGGTTTTACATGATTCACTTATCCTATTCCTGCAAGGAGAGAGAAAATGCCAGATTTTAAGTATCAGGATCCAATGCCTCTCGGACCAGATCCAACCAAGTATTACAAAGTTGAAGGGTCTGAAAAATACGTCAGCGAAGTCGAGTTTGATGGCAAAAAGGTTCTCAAAGTTGATCCCGAGGCCCTGGAGGTTTTGTCAAATACCGCGATGCGTGATGTTTCCTTCCTGTTGCGCCCCAGCCACAATGAGCAGGTTGCCAAAATCCTCAGCGACCCCGAAGCATCAGAAAATGACCGCGGTGTCGCAATGGCTTTCCTGCGTAATGCGGAAATTGCAGCACAGTTTGAGCTCCCTCTCTGTCAGGATACCGGTACGGCAACTGTCGTTGCTAAAAAAGGCCAGCAGGTCTGGACTGGCTGCAATGACGCCGAACAGATTTCCAAGGGTGTTTACAAAACCTACACCGAAGAAAATCTCCGCTACAGCCAGACCGTAGCCCTTGATATGTACAAAGAGAAAAATACCGGCACCAACCTTCCTGCCCAGATCGATCTTTACGCGACAGAAGGCGATGCCTATAAGTTCCTGTTTATTGCTAAAGGTGGCGGTTCTGCCAACAAAACCATGCTGTTCCAGGAAACCAAAGCTCTTCTCAACCCCGAAAAGCTTGAAGCGTTCCTGCTGCAGAAGATGAAGACGATCGGAACAGCAGCCTGTCCTCCTTATCACCTCGCTTTCGTTATCGGTGGAACTTCCGCTGATGCCTGTATGAAAGTTGTCAAACTTGCAACAGCCCGTTATCTTGATGAGCTACCAACCGAAGGCAACGAGCACGGACAAGCCTTCCGTGACATTGAGCTGGAAGAAAAAGTACTGAAGATGGCACAGGATATCGGCATTGGTGCACAATTCGGTGGTAAGTATTTTGCCCACGATGTCCGTATCATCCGCCTCCCCCGCCACGGTGCATCATGCCCTGTCGGTATGGCAGTTTCCTGCTCAGCTGACCGTAACATCAAAGCAAAAATCACTAAAGACGGCATCTTCGTTGAAGAGATGGATCGCAATCCGGGTCGTTTAATTCCAAGTGATATGCGCAACCAGAAGAGCCTCGGCACACCGATTGACCTTAATCGCCCAATGCCGGAGGTTCTCGCTGATCTTACAAAACTCGAAGTCGGTGCGCCACTGCGTCTCAACGGCACGATTGTCGTTGGTCGAGACATTGCTCACTCCAAGTTTAAAGAGATTATTGACAGCGGCAAGCCATTGCCTGACTACCTGAAGAAGCATCCGATCTACTATGCTGGACCAGCTAAGACTCCGGCTGGCAAGGCATCCGGTTCCTTCGGCCCAACCACTGCCGGTCGGATGGATAGCTATGTTGACCTGCTTCAGGAAAATGGCGGTTCAATGATCATGATTGCCAAAGGCAACCGGAGTCAGCAGGTGACTGATGCCTGTGCTAAGCACGGTGGTTTCTATCTTGGGTCTATCGGTGGTCCTGCTGCAATTCTGGCAGACGAGAACATCAAAAAGGTCGAGTGTATTGACTTTGAAGAATTGGGAATGGAAGCCGTCTGGAAGATTGAAGTTGAAAATTTCCCGGCATTTATTCTGGTTGATGATAAAGGCAACGACTTCTTCAAAACCCTCGGTTTGTAATAAACCGAATGATCTATCACAGATAAGACGAAAGCCCCGGTTTTTTACCGGGGCTTTTTACGTCTGCAGATAGACAAATAGGTAAAACCATTCTAGGATTACAATTAGAATTAGTGTCATCACCCGTATCAAGGCTTATGGACATTCAATGTTTAAAACAATCATGGATTTATACGACCGCACTATTCTCAAGCGCCCGCTCCTGACACTATTTGTCGTTGCGCTCATCCTTGTCGGTGTCGGTTACTTTGCAAAAGACTTTCACCTCGATGCCTCAAGCGATTCGCTGCTGCTCGAAAATGACCAGGATCTCAAGTATTACCGTTCAATTAATAACACCTATGGCAATGCTGAATTCCTTGTCATCAGTTATTCTCCCAAAGGCGACCTCTACGCACCTGAAACGTTAAATGATCTACGCAAACTGAGAGACAGCCTGCTAAAAGTTGACCAGGTGGAATCGGTTCTATCTATCCTCAATGTCCCGTTGATTGATAGTCCCCGGCTGACGCTCAGCGATCTTAAAAACGGGATCAGAACCCTTGAAACACCCGGGATCGACATAGAACTTGTCCGCCATGAATTTGCGACCAGCCCATTTTACAAAAATCTCCTCGTCAGCCCCGATGCGACGACAACCGCACTACAAGTTATATTCAAACGGGATCAAAAATATCAATCACTGCTCAAACAGCGTAATGATCTGCGAGAGAAACGGTTAAAAACGCCCCTTTCTGCCGATGAACTAAAAAAACTGGAAAAAGTCAGCAAAGAATATGACGCTTACAGCATTGTTATGGCTGACCGTGAAGCTGCGACGATTGCTGAAATTCGCACCATCATGAAAGAGCACCGCAATCGGGGCGAGTTATTCCTTGGTGGTGTGCCGATGATTGTCTCCGATATGATTGATTTTATCCGTCACGATCTCACTGCTTTCGGTATCGGTGTACTGATTTTCCTTGTATCGATGCTGTTCCTGATTTTCCGCGACCCGCGCTGGGTCGTTCTACCGATGGTGTGTTGTTTTGCATCGGTCATTTTCATGTTCGGTTTCCTCGGCCTGATCGGCTGGAAAGTGACGGTTGTTTCCTCAAACTTCACCTCGCTATTATTGATCATCACGCTGTCGCTTTGTGTTCACCTGATCGTCCGTTACAATGAACTCTTCGACGAAATGCCCGGGGCTGACCATCCAGCAATGGTTAGAGAGATGATTCGCAGCAAAGCAGTTCCAAGTATTTATACCTCGCTGACAACAATTGTTGCGTTTGTTTCACTTCTGACCAGTGATATTCGTCCGGTCATCGATTTCGGCTGGATGATGGCTATCGGTATCACCTTTGCGCTGCTGATTTCATTCGCCATTTTCCCGGCGGGATTGATGCTCTTTAAAAATCCGGTCAAATTT
>JAMOPE010000392.1 GCA_027064785.1 Geobacteraceae bacterium | reverse complement strand
GACGACCATTTCATCCGGCCCAGCAGCTTTGAAGTATTTTTTGCGCAGAGTATCCGGTAACTGCATGACTCTGTCGGTGGCATAAACTCCCCGGCGGGCAATTGTCAACGCCCGGTCAGAGATGTCTGTCGCCAGAATACCGGCATCCCAGGAATCGTATTCGGAGCCCAAATATTCCATCATCAGCATCAACAGGGTGTATGGCTCCTCACCGGTAGAACAACCGGCACACCAAATCCGTAAATCTTTGCGGTTTTCTTTCTTTAATTTCTCGATAATTGCCGGAAGGGCTGTCTGGGAGAAATAATCAAAATGATCCTTCTCGCGATTAAAATAGGTGTGGTTGGTTGAAATCAGATCGACCAGCTCACTGAGTGCCGCTTCCGTTTTATCGTTCTCGAGATATTCAAAGTAAGCTGAAAATGTTGGCAGCCGCAGCTGTCTCATCAGCTTCTGTAGACGACCAACCAGCAGTGAACGTTTCTGTTCCGTCAGGTTAATCCCGAAACGGTTATAAATCAGGTCCCGCAGGTGGGTGAACTCTGAGTCGGAAATGTCCATCAGATTATTATGTTGGTTGTTTGCCGGAGTCATCGCTTATTCGGATCTCTCTATTGTTCTTCGAGTGTTGCTGCCAGTTCCTGCATTTCACCACTGAAAAGCAGTTTGTGAACATCGAGCAGGATTTTGACTCCGTTGTTGATTTTGCCCATTCCCTGAATATAGTTGTCATCGTTATTGTGACTGGTCTTCGGTGCCGGCTCAACATTCGCTTCCGGAATGTTGGCAACTTCGCTGACTTCATCGACAACCAGACCAACTTCGGTTCCGTCGATATTCACGACGATGATACAAGTGCGGTCATCGTAGTCGCGATTTTCGATACCAAACCGGGCACGGACATCCATGATGGGGATAACTTTACCGCGCAGGTTGATCACTCCACGGATGAATGAGGGCATGTCGGGGACATCGGTAATATTCTGGATACCGATAATTTCGATAACGTACTTAATCTCAAAACCGTAATCCTCCCCGGCAAGGTGGAATGTCAGGTATTTATCTTTCTGTGTGTCTTCTTCAATACCCATTAGGGTTGTGTCTTCAGCCACGGGTTCCTCCTTTTATTTATATTTTCTCTTTTGTTTCATCGTATTTAGAGGCTCTTTTTTTCTGCAGAATCGGTGAGGGCACCAACATCGAGAATCAGGCAAACCTCGCCGTCGCCGAGGATCGTACAGCCTGAAACTCCGGGGACATTGCCGATAAAGTTGGACAGCCCTTTGATAACGGTCTGCTGTTGACCGACAATTTCGTCGATAAACAGGCAAAAGCGGATTTCCTGATATTCAAGAACAATCAAGATACCGTCGGCAAGATCATGGGAGTCGGGTTTCTTGCCGAGAATGTCGTGAAGTCGGACAATCGGCAGAAAGTTCTCTCTGACTTTTGCCAGCTCATCACCGTCGGGCGTGATGGTGATCTGATCCATAACCGGGCGGAATGCCTCCAGCATTGACAGAGTCGGGACGATACAGGTGGACGTCCCGACCCGAACGATCATGCCATCAATAATTGCCAGTGTCAGTGGAATCCGCAGGGTGATTTTACTGCCCTGCCCAGGGGTGCTACTGACATCAATTTTCCCTTTGATCTTCTCGAGGTTCTTTTTGACGACGTCCATGCCGACGCCGCGACCCGAAATATCGGTGACTTTATCGGCCGTTGAGAAACCTGGAGCGAAAATCAGATTGTTAATCTGACGATCCGACATGTCGGAACCGTCTCCTTCAATCAGCCCTTTGCTGATCGCTTTCTCAAGGATTTTCTCTTTATTGAGTCCGCGACCGTCATCTTCGATTGTGACCCAGACTTCACCCTCTTCGTGGCGGGCAGACAGTTTGACGGTTCCGGTCTCATCTTTTCCCGCTGCAATCCGCTCATCCGGTGGTTCAAGACCGTGATCCAGAGAGTTTCTCAACAGGTGGACGAGGGGATCGGTGATGGTTTCAATAACCGTTTTATCGATTTCAGTTTCTTCACCAATCAACTCCAGATCGACTTTCTTCCCGGCTTTTACCGAGATGTCATGAACCAAACGGATCATTCGACGGAAGAGACCGGAGACAGGGATCATCCGGATGGTCATCGCCATTTCCTGAAGTTCCCGTACCAGCTTCGACATGTGTTGTCCGGCCTTATTAAAGTTCTCCAGCTCCAGACCCTTGAGATCAGGGTTGTGGATCAGCATATTTTCAGCGATGACCAGCTCACCGATCAGGTTGATCAAACTGTCAAGTTTTCCCAATTCTACTCGGATGTCCTGGCGTTTTGCCGGGGTTTTTGTTCGTGCTGCCGGCTTTGCTTTTGCTTTTGCTTTTTTAATTGTCTCCTGTTGTTTTTTCAGGGCACTATCGACTTGATCTTTTGATGCGGCACCTTGATCGACAAGAATTTCACCGACGGGTTTTTTCTGGGTTTCCACTGCTTTGGAGACCGATTCTTCTTTCACTCCTTCTTCGACGAGGAAATCGCCAAGGAGAGGCGCGATGAGAGTTTGAAGTTCGTTCAGGTGCTGATCAAGGTTTTCAACGGTGTCGTCTTTACCGTCGGAGATATTATTGAGTGCCTGTTGCAGGACATCCAAAGCTGCCAGCAGTTGATCGGCAGGGTTGTCGACTGCAAGCTTTGACCCCGATTTGACCCGGTCAAGGATGTTTTCCATCTGATGGCTGAGTTTTTCAATCTGCGAGAAACCAAAGAAGCCGCAATTGCCTTTGAAGCTATGGATCTGGCGGAAAATATCGCCGATGGCATCTTTGTCCTCGGGATTTTCTCCCCATGCGAGCAAGCCTTGCTCGGCATTCTGGAGAAGTTCATTCCCTTCCTGAACAAAACTCAGCCGCATTTCGTCGGTGATTTCCATTTCCGGGAAGTCGAGGGAGGAATCGGGTTGTTCTGCCGGGGTAACAGCGGGTTGATCCGCTTCCTCAGCAGGCTCTTCACCACCCGCTTCTTTTGCTTTTTGTGCAACTTCGATAGCTTGATGCAAGCGTTCCGAAATGTCGTCTGCCGGTGCCACCATTGCGTCGTCGTTATAGTCACTTTCGACCATATCCAAAGCTTCTTTGGCAAAGTCACATGCGGCACAGAGCAAAGTGACGTGGTCGGGAACCAGATCAATCTCATCATTCCGAATCAGATCGAGCAGATTTTCTGCTGCGTGGGCGACGCGGGTCATGTGATCAAATTCGAGAAAACCTGCACTTCCCTTCATCGAATGGAACAGCCGGAAGATTGCGTTCATTGTTTCTGAGTCACTGTTCTGACCCAGTTCAATGATTGCAGGCTCCAGCTGCTCAATCATGTCGCGGCTTTCTGTTGCAAATTCCTGAATAATTTCAATCTGGTCGTCGTCGAGAGGCATACTCATCGCAGATCCTTAAAATATCTAATAATCGTTGTTTTTACATGATATATGAAAGCAGGAGCTAATTATACAAAACAAATAAAAAAAAACAAAGAGAAAAAGTAGCAATTCCTAATTTTAATATTTCCAGGACGGAGGAAATATATTTGAGGAAGTTTTCATTTAAATTATACGAGGAAAAACGAAGAGTTAAAAGGTTATTCTGTTTTTTTTACCGCTGACTTTTTAGGGGATCGTTTTTTTCTGGAATGGATTTTTTGCGAGACTGTTGAACTCTTTTTTTCTGTTATGTTATTCAGTGCCGTTTCCCAGCTTTCAGCGAGTGGAATCAGATCAGAACGGACCTGAGACCAGAGGCGAAAGAGTTCAAGGCTTTTTGGTGTTTGGGGATGGTGAAGGTAACGTTTTTCTCCACGTAAACCACGTCCGCGAGCAAGACGGAAACAGCCAATCAGTAATTCCTGTGCCTGATGGCGAATTCCACTGGCAATGCTGAAATAGCGGCAGTGAGGACCGATTATTTTATTCGCTTTGTCGATTGCTTCGCCAATACTGGTTTTGGGGGATGGGGGGCAACTGTCCATAAACAAACGTAGATAAAGTGCTGCAATGGCAAAACTCTCTTCGATCGGCGTTCCTGCGGCGGTTCTTTGATCTATTCTTTCCAGCAGGGAAATCCCTTCATCGGTTCCGGGATACCCGGCTAGCAGGTGGGGGAGCATTCCCAGCTCACGACAATGTTTCAGAACAGGAGCTGCAATTTTATAGCGAAACAGTGCCATGATCTCTTCTCTGACGCGTGCCGGAGCTGCCGTCGCCAGGAGTTCCTTATGTGTTTCTATCGCGGTGTAGATAGCCGGTTCAATTGTGAAATTAAGCCGTGCTGCAAATTCAACGGCCCGGAGCATCCGGACCGGATCTTCAACAAAGCGGATCATCGGATCGCCGATAGAGCGCAACTGCTTATTCTTGAGATCTTCCATCCCCCCGAGAAAATCGAGAACCGAAAAATCACCAATATCGTAAAATAATGCGTTGATTGTAAAATCGCGGCGTGCGGCATCTTCTGCCGGAGTGCCGAAAACATTTTGTACAAAGTGAAAATGGTCGTCAGGGTTGTCAGGTAGCTCAGAATCCTCGGGCTGGCGGCGGAACGTTGCCACTTCAATCACCTTGTTACCGGCAAAACGGATATGGGCAAGGCGAAAGCGACGCCCAACGAGAAAACAATTGCGGAACAGCTTGCGGATCTGGTTCGGCGTTGCGTCGGTGCCGATATCAAAATCTTTCGGTTGTCGACCAAGCAATAAATCCCGGACACTGCCACCGACCAGATAAGCTTTATATCCATGACGATGCAGACGATAGAGAACTTTCAGGGTGTCGGTATCGATTTGTTGTCTTGAAATGGGATGTTCGCTGCGCGGAATAATTGTCGGCGTATTCTGGCTCATGGTCTCTCGTGGGATGGTGTTTGCAATGGCTGGGACTATAGCAGAATATCGATAGGCAGGAAAACGACTTTCCTGTACTCTTTGCTGGTTTTGGAAGGAGTGGCTATTATGTCTGATCATAATCTATTGGTTATTCTGGGGGCGACTGCCGGTGGGAAAACAGGGCTGGCAGTAAAAACGGCAGAAAATTTTGCTGGTGAGATAATTTCTGCCGATTCCCGTCAGGTTTATCGTGGGATGGATTTAGGGACGGGAAAAGACCTCGATGAATATGGTGATGTTCCTTATCACCTGATTGATATTGCCGACCCGGGAAGTGAATATAACGTTTTTCAGTTTCAGCAGGACTGTTTTTCTGCCATTGAGTCGGTCTGGCAGCGGCAGAAGATCCCGATCCTCTGTGGTGGAACCGGAATGTATCTTGACGCCGTTCTCAGCGGTTATCGGCTGGTCGCTGTGCCGGAAAATCCACAGCTACGGGCAGAACTGGAACATGACACTGATGGCGCGTTGCGGGAAAAACTTCTTCAGCTTAAACCCGATCAGCACAATAAAACCAACCTTGAAGAGCGCAGCCGTCTGATCCGGGCGATTGAAATTGCAGTTGGTGAGCAGAATCTCTCTGTTGATTTACCTCCCTTGCCGAAAATATCTCCGCTGGTATTTGGTTTGCACTGGCCACGTGAGGTGTTGCGAAAACGGATCGCTTTGCGGCTGGATCAGCGTTTTGCTGCCGGAATGATTGATGAGGTGAAGCAGCTGCATGAATCGGGTGTCGCATGGGAAAAACTTGAATTTTACGGGTTGGAATATCGACTGATTGCCCAGTACTTACAGGGGAAGCTGAACCGCAATGACATGGGGCAAAAACTCCGGAGTGCGATCTGTCAGTTTGCTAAACGTCAGGAGACTTTTTTTCGTCGTATGGAAAAACGCGGGGTGAAAATCAACTGGGTTGACGGGCAGGGTGATCCATTTACTGAATTATGTAAGCTTGTGAAGTCGTATGAGTTTGGACTGAGTTGTCAACAGTGAATAATATGGTACACAAATACCTTTCAAACCGGGCAACCCTTTTCCCGTGGCAGATTATCGGGTCAGACCGAAAAAACTTTGCTGCTGCGGTTATCCTCCCAGCTCTTGACGAACGGGAGACCTTGCCAAAAACTCTTGCCAGTTTAAGCAAGAACCCTTCGGGCTATCTCGATACGACTTTGGTTGTGGTCGTTGTCAATAATCGCTTAGGAGCCTCGACCGAAGCCCTTGCGGAAAATCAAGCAACCTTGGACTGGTTGCAATCCAACCCCTTTCCACAACTGAATCTTGCCTGGATTGATGCCTGTTCCCCGGGTTTGGAGCTGGGAGCAAAAGACGGAGTCGGGCTGGCAAGAAAGATCGGTTTTGATGCCAGTCTGTCGCTACTCGATTGGCAGATTGATCCGATTCTGATCTCTCTCGATGCCGATACTTTGATCGATTCAACTTACCTCTCGGCAATTTTCTCCCACTTTCAGCAAAGCAAAGCCGGAGGAACCGCTATCCCGTTTCATCATCAGCTTGCAAGGGATGAAAAACAGGAAAGAGCGATCCGTCAGTATGAACTTTACCTACGTAGCTACATGTTTGGGTTACAGCTTGCCGGGTCACCGTATGCTTATCATACCATCGGCAGTGCTTTTGCCTGTCGGGCGACAGCGTATATTAAGTCGGGAGGGATGAACCGGCGCTGCGGTGGGGAAGATTTCTATTTTCTTCAGCAAGTCGCCAAGGTGTCGGGTGTCGATCTCCTCAGCGGAACGGTTGTCCATCCCTCCCCGCGTTTTTCTGACCGGGTTGCATTTGGAACCGGGAAGGCTGTTGAGGCGCAGGTTGTTGATGACCTGAAGTTGTTTGATTTTGTTTCGGCTGATAGTTTCAGGGTTTTGCAGGCTTGGCTTAAATTGGCAGCCGGTCAGATTAATAAATCGGCAGATCTGGTTCGTGACGGGGCGACAGAATTATCTGCTGAATTGACTGTTTTCCTCGACCAATTGGATTTTGTCGATGTGTGGAGAAAGTTGCAGAAGAATCATTCCTGTTCGACGCGTCGTCTGGCAGCTTTTCATGCCTGGTTTGACGCTTTGCGAACCCGGCAACTTCTGACTCGACTCGAA
>JAMOPE010000391.1 GCA_027064785.1 Geobacteraceae bacterium | reverse complement strand
GTTTTAAAATAGTACTAATTTATGAGCCAGATGAGGTAATATACGTTACAATTACATCAGTACGTGATGAGAGATCAAAATTCAAAGGAGAAAATTAGATATGCAATTAAACATCACCGAACAAGAAGATATTGTTCAAATCAGCATCGACGAAGAACGAATGGACGCCCACAACAGTGGCGATCTAAAAGAGCAGATGCTGCAACTGTTTGACGAAGGAAAATGCAACCTGATCATCGATCTTGGAAAAGTCCGCTTCATCGATTCATCGGGTCTTGGTGCCCTTGTTTCAGGCTTTAAAAATGCCAGTGCCCGTGAAGGCAGCCTTAAACTGTGCTGTCTGCAACCACAGGTCCGGTCAATGTTTGAATTAACCCGCCTCCATCGGGTTTTTGAAATCTTCAACAATACTGACGAAGCCCTGAAGAGTTTTCAAGCGTAACAAAGAAAGATGCTTATGGATAGACGGGTTGAAATTGATATAACAGTTCCAAACCAGACCAAATATTTAGGGATGGTTGGACGTATTGGCGAAAGCATGGCGCACTCCCTGAAGAGTTATCAGGGAAATCGGCGTGAGCTCGCCTATCATCTCAACTTAGTCCTCACTGAAGCATTAGCCAACGCCATCCGTCACGCCAATGCCGGTGATCCGGACAAGGATGTCAGAATACTTATCACTGCCTCTGATCAGGACTTGATTATCGATGTCTTTGATCAGGGGCAGGGTTTTGATATTGAAGCCGTTGCGAAAGTGAGAACCCGCCTTAAGGATGAGGGGGGGCGCGGCATTCAGCTTATCTACAAACTGATGGACAAAGTTGAGTATCTCCGTGAAGGCAACTCAAATATCTTACGCATGACCAAATACCTCCGCTAATTCCCTAATCGATCCCATATTCTTTCAGTTTGCGCCGTAACGTCAGGCGGTTGATCCCCAGAACCTCAGCGGTTCGTGTTTTATTGTGACCTGTTTCGTTATATACAAAAAGGATATGGTGCTTTTCAATTTCGGCGAGTGTTGCCAGATCCCGCGTCGTCGATTTAACTTCGGCACAGCATCCCACCATCGCCAGGTCCTCCCGGGTAATCACACCACCGGAATGGAGAAGCGTTGTCCGCTCAATGACATTTTTCAACTCTCTGACATTTCCCGGCCAATTATTTTCTTGTAAACCTCCCAACGCCTCTGCTGAAAACTCACAGTGTTTGTCGGGAGCGTGGAGAAGAAACTCCTTCAGAAATAATTTTGCCAATAACGGAATATCTTCCGGATGTTCCCGTAAAGGTGGAACGCGAATCGGAAAGACATTCAGACGATAAAAAAGGTCTTCACGGAACAATCCGGCGGCAATCCGGTCACGCAAATTCCGGTTGGTTGCGGTCACAATCCGGACATCAACGTTGATCGGCTGTTGCCCCCCAATCCGCGTGACCGTCATATCTTCCAGAACCCGCAGGAGTTTTGCCTGCAGTCCCGGTTCCATTTCGGCAATTTCATCGAGAAACAACGTCCCGTGGTCAGCGAGCTCAAATAACCCCTTTTGCCGACCACTAGCATCGGTATAAGCCCCCTTTTCATGACCAAACAATTCATTTTCGAGCAATGTTGCCGGCAATGCTGCACAATTAATTTTCAGTAGCGGCCCTTCACGGCGGGCACTTTGATAATGGATCGCCTCGGCAACCAGCTCCTTACCAACGCCGCTCTCACCCAGAATCAGCGTTGTCGTTGTATCGGCTTTAGCAACCAGTAGAATTTCCTGACGAATCTTCTTGAGAACATTGGAATCCCCTTCCAGCCGTGTCCATGAGCGCTTACTTCGCTGCTTCTCCCGCTGCCGGAACGAGTTGACTTCACCTCGCAGCTGACGGGTATCCATTGCCCGTTCAACAAGCAATTGCAACTCATCAAGATCGAATGGTTTATTGATATAATCGAACGCACCCAGCTTCAATGCGGTCACTGCTGTCTGTACCTCGGGAAAAGCGGTCGCAACAATGACCAATAGTGACTGTGGATCAGACACTTCCGCCAGCAGATCAAGACCGGAACCATCGGGGAGTTTCATATCGAGAATCATCAGATCAAAATTGTGGCGGTTCATTTCGTACCGGGCAGCAACAATGCTATCGGCACTTAAAGCGATGTACCCTTCCTGACGAAAGAAATCGACTAGGCTTTCCCGCAAGATTTCCTCATCTTCAACAATCAAAATTTGTCCGCGCATTAGCAGTCTCCCCGGGGGAAAATAATTTTTGCTTCAACTCCGCCTTCAGGTCGATTATTCAAAGAAACCGTCCCCTTCATTTCATCAACCAGCTGCTTGACAATGGCCAGCCCCAATCCTGTTCCATCAGCTTTACTCGTCACCAGTGGCTCAAAAATCTGGTCGGTTAAACCCTCGGGTAAACCACAGCCATTATCATGAATTATAATTTCTATCTGGTCATCCACAGCCTGAGCCGAAACGACAACCCGCCCCCCTTCTCCACATGCCTGCAGAGCATTGAGGATCAGATTCATCAAAATCTGATGGAGATATTGCGCCTTTGAACACACCACCAGGAGATTGTCAGGGAGATCAAGTTGTAGCCTAATCTGATTACGATCAGCTTCTTCGCAGAGGATAAAAACGAGATCGCGCAGAACCTGACTGACATCGGTCTGCTCACAGTCCTGGCTCTTCTGTGGAGCGAGATAGCCGGTCAGGTGACCGAGAAAATCACCCAGGCGATCAACCAGTCTCATCATTTTGGAAATATCAAGCTGCAGATCCTGATTGAGATCCTTACGTCGCTGCAACATCTGCAGTTTAACTCGTAAGCCAGCCAGAGGATTACCGATCTCATGAGCAACCGTCGCTGAAAGCATTCCTAACGCTGATAAACGATTTGCCTGAACAAGCTGCCTCTCAAGAGTCAACATCACCTTTTCTGCAGCATCCACTTCACGCTGGGAACGGTTCAGATCTGCAACCTTCTTTTCAACTTCCTGCTTCAACAGAAGATTCCAGTTCAGCAGTTCAGCATGAGCTTCCTTCTGTGACGCTGCCATCTCGTTTAATGCCGCTGACAGTTCACCGAACTCATCCTGGCTGGTAATATTTGAAATAACATCAAAATTCCCGGAGGCAACGGTGTTCGCAAAACGGGAAAGCTGGCGAATGGGCCGACTGAACCGCCGGGCTGCCAGAATTGCCAGAACAGTCGCGACTAAAGCGAGGAGCATGAATGAAAAAACAAACGTCCTCTTCAACTTGAACAATTCGGCATAAATATGCTTTTGCGGATAAGCCAGGGTCAGATGCCAAAGGCGTTCCGGGCCGGCATGCACCGTTTCCATCGCAAGAATTTCATGGTTCATTGCAGTAATTCGGGGAGTATTTTCAGGGCTGGGAAGACGTGAAACAATTTCTTCAAGTTCGCTGTTGCCGCTGATTTCAGAACTGATGAAGCGCACTGCGCCCGACTGGCTATCCATCTTGATATATTGATGGTTCTGGTTAAAAAGGAGAATTTTTGTCCCATCGATAGTCAAAAGATATTTCAGTGGAGAAAGGAGTTTATCACCAAAAACATTAATAACCACCAGCCCCGCAGTTTCCCCCCGAGCATCAATAATTGGTGCAGCAACCCGTACGACGAGACGGTTCGGTTTTTCAACCCTTCCGAACTCCATATTGAGATCAAGGTGAGAAACATAAGTTCCGCCGGGTGGACAGCAAAAAGCCTCTTTAATGTAATAACGGTTTCCTTTGTATTGCAGCTCATCTTTCGGAACCAGAACAACTTCACCATCGACATTATTAATCCGTAACTGCTCGTGGCCATCGACAGAGATAAAGCGTATCTGGTAGTAGTCCTTCTCTACCATAATTGCCGCAAGGAACTCGTTTTGAATCAGCGCCCATTGATCGGGGGTCATCCCCTCGTTTAAGCGGCGTTGTAGAAACCGGGCCAGCGATCGGACATCGCGCCGGACTCCGTTCAAGTATGCCTCCATTGAGTTGCCTGCCGTTACTGCTTCAGCTTGCAACCCTAGGCTGATCTGAAAACGAAGGGCTTTTTCCATCCGTTGCAACGACAAATTCCCGAGAAACAGAATCGGTCCAAGAGCCAGGCTCAGAAAAGCAATTAACATTTTCCGGCGGATCGATAAGGAGATTTGTGGAAATCCCATTGAGACTCCTTTTGATGTTCAAACAACACCAGACAGCCAAAGAAAATAATCTGTTATGTGAAACCATACCACACGTCTGGTTACTATTGAACCACATAACCGGTTTATTTATAACCAGTCATTATTACCCACACTGATAAGATCCTGTTTTTTCACTACTTTAGTTATGGCACGTTTTCTGCTCTCTTCATTGAACACTGCCATATGTTTAATGTCTTGCAATAGAAGATCCAAAACTGTTTGCAACCTTGATTCGGGAGAGAGCGCTCAATGAAACACACCGGAAAAAAAGCGTTTTTTGAACCGGGAGAATTTCTAAAGAAAATTCTTCTACCGGGGATGATTGTCCTTATCCTTTTTTTCGTTTTTCTGGGAAACGGAAAACCTGACATCCCAGACCCAACACCCCTAAAAGCAGACTGGTACACACCGGAAACAGCACGCGGTGAGATTCTTGAAAACACCGTCATGCCGGGAAACTGTTTCATCTGTCATAGTGTACAGGTTCCTGATCCAAACGTTATCCGCCCACAGTTTGCCCATGCGACAATCAAGCTTGATCATGGCGTCAACAACCGTTGCTACAACTGCCACCATATTTATGATCGTGACAGCCTTGCCGGTGACGGTGAAAGTAAAATTCCTTTCGCCACCCCGGAAAAGCTGTGTGCCCGCTGTCACGGCATTATCGTCCAGGATTGGAAAGCAGGAACCCACGGTCTGCGTCAGGGTGGCTGGCTGGTTAAAGATGGGCAAGCTCCCGTTAATTTCACTTGTACCCAGTGTCACGACCCCCATTCACCAAAGTTCAAGTACGATGTTGCCGCTCCGGCACCAACCTGGCCGGCAAAAACGATCCGTAAAGCCAGACACACTGACAATGATCCCAAGTCAGCCTACTTGACCGATTCCAACCAGGAGAGATTCTGATGAGTACGGAAGAACAAAAAAACTTTGAGTCGAATAACGGGGATCAGCAGAAGTCCGGCGTCAGCCGTCGTAACTTCCTGACCGGGACAGCGTGCCTGTCAGCTGCAGCTGCTGTTTCACTTTCGCCCCTGTTAAGTGCAGAAGAAGTTCCTTCTGGAGATGATTTCATCCAGAAACATTATAAGGAACTTTCTGCCGAAGAGAAAAAAGAGATCTTTGCCCGATTAGAATCACAGATTCAGGAGAAGTATAACGTCAAAGCAACAATTTCCGACCCACCGCCCATGGAAGGGGTCGAATTTGCCTACGTTCTCAATCTGGGTCGCTGTATCGGCTGCCGTAAATGTGTCTATGCCTGTATGGAAGAAAACAACCAGTCGCGTAGTCCACAGAAACAGTATATCCGGGTCCTGAAGATGAAGAAGGGGACCATTAATCTGGAAACCGCCAGCCACGATTATCCTGAAAAGGAAGCATCCAGTGATGATCATTTCTACATGCCGGTCGCCTGCCAGCAATGTCGTGAGCCAAAATGTATCGAGGTGTGTCCGGTTAAAGCAACCTGGCAGGAAAAGGACGGCATTGTCGTGGTCGACTACAACTGGTGCATCGGCTGTCGTTACTGCGAAGCCGCCTGCCCCTACCATGCCCGGCGTTTCAACTTTGCCAAACCACAAATCCCGGTGGAGGATATCAACCCCGACATGGGGTATCTCTCCAACCGCCCCCGTTATATGGGTGTCATGGAAAAATGTACCTTCTGCCTCCATCGTACCCGCCGTGGTGAATATCCAGCATGCATGGAAGTCTGTCCGACCGGATCGCGTAAATTTGGCAATCTGAGAGATCCGGAAAGCGAAGTCCGCAAGATTATTGAACAGGAGCGGGTCTTTGTCCTGAAACAGGAAGTCGGAACGCTGCCAAAATTTTATTACACATTTGCTAAATAGTCGGCTGAAACCATTTTAAGTAAAAAGGATGTATCGATGAAAACTGGGTTTTCAGGATTTTTCAATCACGCTTTTAAAGCTGTTCTGAGCGGCAACCGAACCTACACCTTGTGGATGTTCGGTCTGATCGTTATCAGTATGTTTGGTCTTAATGCTTTCAGTCGACAGATTGCTCACGGCCTTTACACCACCGGTATGGGGGACGAAGTTTCATGGGGATTGTACATCTCCAACTTTGCATTCCTTGTCGGCATGGCTGCAGCGGCTGTCATGATGGTCATTCCCGCCTACATATTTAAGGATGAAGAAATCCACAAAGTCGTCATCTTTACCGAACTGTGGGCCATTGCCGCACTAACCATGTGTCTGCTATTCATCACCGCCGATATCGGCCGTCCCGACCGTCTCTGGCATATGCTTCCATTGATCGGGATTTTCCACTGGCCGACCTCAATGTTGACTTGGGATGTTCTTGTTTTAAATGGCTATCTGTTCCTCAACCTTTACGTCTGCGGATATGTCCTTTACAAAAAATTTACCGGGCAGAAACTCGTTTCCAGACACTATGTCCCAGTGGTTTTCCTCGCCATTGCTTGGGCTCCGTTGATTCACACAATTACCGCCTTCCTATTTCAAGGATTGGGCGCCCGACCATTCTGGCATAGTGGCTTAATTGCACCGCGCTTCCTTGCTTCAGCCTTTGCCGCCGGGCCGGCATTCATCATTCTGGTGTTCCGTATTCTGGAGCACTTCAAATGCTGCACGATTGATGCACGGGTCATTTCGAAGATCAGGGTCATCGTCACCGTCAGCCTGTTAACCAACTTACTGCTGGTCGGTTCCGAGCTGTTCACCGAGCTCTATTCAGGGTCCGAGCACTCAATCCATCTGGCATTTCTGCTTGGCTTCCATGGCACAAGTGTCCTTGCACCGTGGATCTGGTCGGCGATTGCTTTAAACATCTTTGCAGCAATCATCCTGCTGCTCCCCACCCGGACCAATCCTCAGTTTTTA
>JAMOPE010000390.1 GCA_027064785.1 Geobacteraceae bacterium | reverse complement strand
TTGATTAAAGCCGCGAATGGTGAAGTTTTTTTCGTTGCGGCCACCGATGGTTACATTCACCCCCGGGACGAGAGTCAGGGCATCGGCAATGCTGTTCTTTTCGTAGCCGACAGCCTGATCTTTGTAGACCTCGTCTGCTGCATAGAAGGTGGCAGGTTCGGCACTACCCTTTACCTCAATCGCTCCGAGGTGATAATCGGGCGGGGCATCGGCAAAGCCGTGATTGCAGAAAAGCAACAGCAAACATAACAAGCAGACAGTCTTTTTCATCGATAAAACTCCGATAAATATAAAATGTTTCATTTCATGAAGTCTTTTTCGCTGCCGGTCAGGATAAATCGAGTTGTCGGCACCCGGTTAGTTTCTCGGCAACCACATCCTGTAGCTCGGCAAATTTCGTCAGTAGTGCTCTAGTTTCCGCCGTCAGTTCAGTCCCTCCTCCACCTTTACCCCCTTTGTTTCGTTCCAGAATTGGAAACGTGGCCAGTTTCTCCATCTCCTGCAGCTGGGCCCACGCCTTGCGATAGGAGATATCCAGTTTCTGGCAGGCGGCATTGATCGATCCGGTGTCGGCAATCGCCTGCAATAGTCTAGCTCGACCATCCCCGAGGAGCGGTTGACCATCGATCTCCAACCAGACTTTGCTGCGGACACGAATTTTGTTCATGGCAAAAATTTTTCAACAATCAGGTCGCAAAGCCCGGTTGCGTCATTGATATCGTAGATCGGCACGTCAAGAGTCAACGGAGTGTCAGATGCAACCGCAATCAGGGTTGGATCGTGCTCTTCATCGCGGCAGAGCAATTTATCGCTGCGCTCGCGGCGGTGAACTTCAATCTTTGGCATGCTGCTGCGCTTGAACCCTTCGGTCAGGAGAATATCGAGATCACCGCAATAGGCGGCAATCGTCTCCATTAACGGCGGTTCTTCTCCGCCCCTGTTCTGCTTGACCATGGCGATTTTCTCCGGCGAGGTGATCAGCATGGTGTCGGCTCCCGCTTCGGTCAGCCTCCAGGAATCCTTCCCTTCGTGATCAATACTGAAGCTGTGGGCGTCGTGCTTGACTGCACCGACGCGATAGCCGCGTGATTTCAGTTCGGCGATCAGCTTTTCCAGCAGGGTGGTTTTTCCAGTGCCACTCTTAGCAACGATAGAAACAACGGGTGGAGTCATAAGCTTTTCTCCTTGATGCGAGCCAGTTGGGCCGGGGTGTTGAGGTTGATTAACGAGCGCTTCCAACCACGCGGGAGTTGCGGCGGGTCGAGATAGCAGATGCGGATGCGTTGATAAAAATCGTAAATACGAAATTGGTTGCGTTGGAGTAACTGCTCCATCGGTGCAAGACACTTTTTGTGGTAGAGGGCAAATACCGGTTCGTAGCCATCTTCGGTGCGTGGCACCACTGCGTCCACTCCGGTGCGATGTCTGAGCAACAGGGAGACCATGCGTGGATCGGGATAAGGCATGTCGCAGGGTGCAACAAAAATCCAGTCGGTTTCTGCTGCCTGTAGACCGGTGTGAAGACCACCCAGTGCGCTTCCGGGATAGATGTCGGGGATTGCCGGAATTTCCGGGCGGGACAGATCAGGACGATCGCCGGCAATCAGAATGGTGCTAAAAAATTGTTGTAGCAGGGAGAGGGAGTGTTCAAACAATGTCTTCCCATCGAGTTGCAACAACGCTTTGTCCTGTCCCATGCGGCGGCTTTTGCCGCCAGCCAGCAGGACACCGGTGACATCCGGGTAATTGTGTTGACGTGTAGCGATGTGCGGATTCTGCATATCGAATATCCTAAAAAAATCAGGAACAAAACCTGACGCTCATAATTAAAAGGGGAACTTCTGTATTGCCTACAGAGCAAATCACATGCCACAAAATAAGAACCAACAATTTTCAGCACGATAGGAACATTTGAGCCATAATCATGTTACCAAGTGGTAGCTCTTTGTCAAGAATCTGTGTTACCGCAAGGTAGCGAGAGTGGGTTTCAGGTGTTGCTGTGGGGGCAGGGAAACCGACTTCCCAGAATAATTGTAGAAAAGCAATTCGTCATCTGTCATGATCGCTAACAACGATTTTTCTTTGCAAAACGGGGGCAATCGAATAAACCGTCCTCATATCAGAAATCACCACAACTGCAGTTGTTGGTGTCCGGTCAATAATTGATTGCAGGAGTGACAATGGGTAAAGGTTTTCGAATTTGTCTTGGTTTGATTTTTCTCTGTTTTTGTTCCATCCCAACCTCAGCTTTTTCTGCTCCGCACGGGGTTTTGACAATCTTTCACGCTGGCAGCCTGACCGTTCCCATGGCTGCGATCGAAAAAGCATTTGAAGCAAAATATCCTGATGTCGATGTTCAACGCGAGCCGTCCGGCAGTTCCAAAGCAGCCCGTAAAATCAGTGATCTGGGCAAGCCGTGCGATATTATGGCGGCTGCCGACTACAAGGTGATCGACAAATTGCTGCGGCCCGATTATACCGATAACAATATCCGTTTCGCCTCCAACCGGATGGTCCTCTGCTATACCGATCGCAGTCGCTTCGCCGAAACCATCAACGAAAAAAACTGGATGGAGATTTTACAGAAATCGGGTGTCGTCTGGGGTCATTCGTCACCCGATCTTGACCCCTGCGGTTATCGGACTTTGATGGTGCTGCAACTGGCCGAAAAATATTATCAGCGGCTCGGTTTATATCAGAAAACGCTTGCCAACCGTCCGAAACGTAATGTTCGACCCAAAGCGGTTGAGCTGATTTCACTGCTGCAGACCGGCAATATGGACTATGCCTGGGAGTATCGTTCGGTGGCGGTTCAGCACAATCTGAAATTTGTAGAGATGCCCGATGAGATCAACCTGGGGAACTATAAATTTGATCAGGAATATGCTCAGGCAACGGTCGAAGTGAGTGGCAAGAAGCCCGGCACCACCATGACGATGACAGGGAAATCGATCACCTACGGGGTAACCCTGCTTAAGGATGCACCAAACCATGATGCAGCGATTGCATTCCTTGCTTTTATGCTCGACAGTTCCGGTGGCCTGAAAATTCTTGAGGAGATGGGGCAGCCGCCGTTTATCCCGGCGCGGGTTTCGTCTGAAGAGATGCAGGAAAGGTTACCGGAGCAACTTCAATCACTGGTGACGGTTAGACAATAGGGCACACCAATGCGTCATAAGGATTTCTTTTTCTGGGGAACACTGGCTTGTGCGGCCACGGTGGTCGCGTTTATCACTCTGCCGCTGGTGCAGATGTTATCGGCTCCGTCATTTGAGGCGCTGAGCGATGCGATTCTCGATAAAGATGTTCTCAACTCAATTGTCCTCAGCCTTTCGGCAGCATCACTCGCCGCGTTGATCTCGTTCATCCTTGGAACCCCGCTGGCCTATCTGCTGTCGCGGCGTGAGTTTCGCGGTAAGCGACTGGTCGAAGGGATTATCGATCTGCCGATTATCATTCCCCACCCAGTGGTCGGGATCGCTATCCTCAGCGTCACCGGCCGCAACCACTGGTTCGGTCAGTTTCTGACCGATTTTGGAATCCGTATTATGGGGAGTGTCACCGGGATTGTCACGGTGATGGTATTTGTCGCGATCCCGTTCTATATCAAGGCAGCGAAGGAGGGGTTTGATGCTATTTCACCACGGCTGGAAAATGTTTCCCGCAGTCTTGGTGCCTCAATGTTCAGCACCTTCTTCCGGATTACCTTTCCGCTGGCGTGGCGCAGTATGCTGGCGGGGATTATCATGGCGTGCGCCCGAGCCATCAGTGAATTCGGGGCGATCGTGATCGTTGCCTACCATCCGATGATTGCGCCGGTAATGATCTATGAACGGTTTGAAAGTTACGGCTTGAAATACTCGCAGCCGGTTGCGGTGTGGTTGATTGCGATCTGTCTGATTCTGTTTCTGCTGCTGCGAATCCTCACTACCCGCCAGAAGAAAAACGTATGATTACTCTCGAGAACCTCCATATCGAGCTGGGTGAATTTAACCTTCACAATATCGACCTTCATATCGAAGAGAACGATTTTTTCATGCTGATGGGGCCGAGTGGTGCGGGGAAAACCGTTCTGCTGGAAGCGATTGCCGGTTTGGTGACACCGCAACAGGGTCGGATTAAAGTGGCGGGGAAAGATATCACCGCTCTGCCGCCGGAACAGCGCGGGATCAGTATTGTCTATCAGGATTACGCTCTGTTTCCTCACCTGAATGTTGCCGATAATATCCGCTATGGCCTCCATTTTCACCGGCGTGACAAGCAGGTTGGGGAGCTGCGGCTACGGGAACTCCTGGAACTGTTTGATCTGCAGCAACTCGAAAAACGTTATCCCGGAACCTTGAGTGGTGGTGAACAGCAGCGGGTGGCGATGGCCCGGGCGATGATTATTAATCCCCAAGTGTTGTTGCTTGATGAGCCTCTGTCGGCTCTCGATCCCCGGTTGCGTGAAGAATTCCGGCTGATTCTGAAACAATTGCAGCAGAACACCACTGCGACGATTCTGATGGTGACTCACGATTTTGCCGAGGCCCTGGCGTTGGGTGGTCGGGGGGCGGTGATTCATCAGGGGCGGGTTGAGCAGGTCGGGACGATGGAAGATCTGTTCCAGCGTCCGCAGTCGACGCTGGTCGCCGATTTTGTCGGGATGAAAAACCTGTTTGCGGTCAGGCTGCAGAATGAAACGGCAGATCTGGGACCACTGCACATTCAGTTAGGCCGCCATTTCGATGAAAGTCGCGGTTACATCGCAATTCGTCCGGAAGATATTGTCCTCAGTACCACGCAACTGCAGTCGAGTATGCGGAACAGCTTCCGTGGAGCTATCAGCCAGATTATATCGCAGGGGTTTTACTACGAAGTCCATATTGCCGTAGGGGAGACCAACTTCTGTGCACTGGTGACCAAAGGGGCATTGCTGGAGATGGAGCTGGCTGAGGGCAAGGAGATCTATCTATTCTTTAAATCGACAGCAATCCATATTTTTTGATGACGCGATAAATTACAGTTCTATTTCATCGGGCTGATCAATTGCGGGAGGAAACCATTCCTCAGCAATAAAATTACTATCAGTAATCTGGTCAAGGGTCCTCTTCATATACTTCCCCTGTGCCGAGGCAGCGATTGTCCCGTCGGGAAGATAGAGCTCGCCCGTTCCTTCAAAAATCCGTCCCCGATCTTTGGTGATTCGACCGATGACTTTCAGTTCAACATTCAGTGGAACCGGTTTTTTGTATTTTACCTGCAGATCAAGGGTGACCCCGAAGGTCTCCTGTCCGTAGTGAGCCATAATCGCCCGCCCGACGACTTCATCCAGAATGGCTGCCGAAACACCACCATGGGCGATTCCGGGGTAACTCTGATGTTCTTCTCTCGGGGTGAACAGGGCGATCACTTCCTTATCTTCGGTTTCAAAGAAGCGGGTCTTTAACCCAAATTTATTTTCTGTTCCGCACACCAGGCAGTGTTTAGAAATATGCTGGCAGTCTGTAATTTTGTGATTCATAGCTCTTCCTCTATATTGGATCAAATGGTGCGGGTTAAATAGCGGTAAAGAAAGTCCTCATCTCAGTCGGAATCGCAACCGGCTTTTTCAGCTGTGGATCGTAACATGCCATCACTGTTTTGGCATGAGCATACGTGAAACCGTTACCGTCGTGAAAATGATAGTTGAAGATAAAACTGCTGCGCTTCAGTTTTTCGGTGGTGATGGTGATATAGAGTTTATCGTACATTTCGATCGGTTTCTTGTAGTCACATTCGACCCGTACAACCAGAAACATCAATTTGCTGGCGAGAAAATTTTCGTAACACTCATCGAATAATTTGACCCGGGCATTTTCAAGGTAGGTCAGGTAAGTGGCATTGTTGACGTGTCCGTAAGCATCAAGATCGGCAAAACGGATATCAATGGGGATTGTGAAGCCTGATTCGTCCATATGGTGTGTCCCTCAAAGTGTTGATAACTATTTGTAAAAACAGGGAATATCTAATGACTAAGAAAGCCTAAAAATATCGTTATGTCCAGTCATTTCTGGGGCAATCCTGAAAAAAGTTATGAGGCAATTTTCCTCCCCCTTTCTTGCTGCGAATCCTCTATAATCGCTCCCCATGTTGAATTATTTCTCCCCCGACAGTATTGATCAGCTCCGTTACGCAATCAGCGAGACCGATGGTCACGAAGTCTTTGTCCTCGGTCAGACCGATGCCGACCGGCGGGTTGTCCAGATCGAAGTTCTCGCCCGTGGATCGGAAGATGCCGTGCCGGCGATTCTCCAGACGTGCCATTACGGTGACGTTGTCATCCATAATCATCCCGGTGGTGTTTTGAAGCCGTCCGGTGCCGATATCGAAGTGGCGGCCCAGTTCGGATCACTGGGTGTCGGATTTTATATTGTCGATAATAATGTTGATAACGTCTACCGGGTTGTCGAAGCCTTTGCCGATAAAAACACCGAATTTATTTCTCCCGAACAGATTGCCGGATTGCTGGGCCCCGAAGGGGTGATTGCCGAAAAACTTCCCGATTATGAGGAACGGCCGGAACAGTTACGGATGGCATTTGTTGTTGCCGAAGCCTTTAACAAAGGGCAATTGGCGGTTGTCGAAGCGGGGACGGGGACGGGGAAAAGTCTTGCCTACCTGGTTCCGGCATTGCTGTGGGCACGAGCCAATCAGGAACGCGTGGTGATCTCGACGCGGACGATCAATTTGCAGGAACAGCTGATCCGCAAAGATCTTCCGTTTCTTCGCCGGGCGACGGGGATCGAATTCTACGCGGTTCTGGTCAAGGGTCGTAGCAACTATTTCTGCCGCCGCCGGGGAGAAACCGCAGGGCGCGAGCTGGGGTTGTTCGATCAGACGCAGGTTGAAGAATTGCAGCAGATTATTGCCTGGGCTGAAAACAGTGGTGACGGCTCCAAGGAGGATCTGGCATTTATCCCCAGCTATCAGGCATGGGAAGAGGTGTGTTGTGAAGCCGATCAGTGCCCCAAGGTGCGGTGTCAATATTATCGCAGCTGCTTTTTTCACAAGGCTCGGCGTCAGGCGGCCAAGGCTGACATCCTCGTGGTCAACCATGCGCTGTTGCTATCC
>JAMOPE010000389.1 GCA_027064785.1 Geobacteraceae bacterium | reverse complement strand
ATGGAGGTGAATCGGCAAACCAATCTCATTTTTCAGTGCCTTAATCAGTTTCTCAGCAGCAAACGGCTTAATCAGACCGGCCATATCTTTGATAGCGAGGATATGAGCCCCCATTTTCTCCAGCTCTTTTGCCATATTGACATAGTATTCAAGAGGATATTTATCCCGCCTAGGATCGAGAATATCTCCGGTATAACAAATAGCCGCCTCACAAATTGCCCCGCTGTTATTCACAGCATCCATGGCGACCTGCATCCCTTTTGTCCAGTTGAGTGAGTCAAAGACACGGAAGACATCAATACCACTCTCTGCAGACTTTTGAACAAACTCCTGAACAACGTTGTCTGGATAGTTGGTATATCCGACAGCGTTGGAACCACGCAGCAACATCTGGAACAGGACATTAGGGATTTTAGCCCGCAAGCGGTCAAGGCGCTCCCACGGATCTTCACGAAGAAAGCGCATCGAAACATCGTAGGTTGCACCGCCCCACATCTCCAGAGAGAAAAGTCCACCACCAAGATGAGCTGTCGCTTCGGCGATCCGGTCCAAATCGAAAGTTCTGAAACGGGTCGCAACCAGAGACTGATGGGCATCACGCATGGTGGTATCGGTAATCAGCAGTCGCTTGCTCTTACGTGCCCACTGGGCCAGCCCATCCGGTCCCTTCTCCCGCAAAATATCCCGAGTTCCCCGCGGATGTTGCTGCCCATAGGGGATTTCCGGCAGATCTGGCTCACGCAAATCTTTAAATTTAAGTGCTTTCTCGGAAGTAATCCCCGGATAACCGTTAACCGCTGTATGACCGATAAAATTGAGTATTTTATTGGCCCGGTCCTTTTTAACTCTCAGGTCAAAGACTTCGGGATGTTTATCAAGAAATGAGGTATCACAATTCCCGCCAAGAAAAACCGGGTGAGTCATCACTTTTTCAAGGAATCCAATGTTCGTATTCACACCACGAATCCGGAATTCCTGCAATGACCGGTGCATAGTTCTGGCGGCGTCTTCAAAGGTCAATCCCCAGGTCGATATCTTCACCAGCAGTGAATCGTAATAAGGGGTGATATGGGCCCCGGCATAACCCGCTGCAGCATCGAGACGGACACCAAATCCGGCAGCAGTTCGATACGCCTTGATCGTCCCGAAATCGGGGGCGAAGTTATTGGTCGGATCTTCAGTGGTAATTCGTGATTGAATGGCATAGCCGCGCAACTCAATATCACTTTGATCTTTGATACCAATTTCGGGATCAGAAAGCCTGTACCCTTCAGCGATACGAATCTGTGCCTGCACCAGATTGCGCATCGTCACAAGTTCGGTAACGGTATGCTCAACCTGAATCCGTGGATTAACCTCGATAAAGTAGAAATTTTGTTCCTTATCAACCAGAAATTCCACCGTTCCGGCATTGACGTAATCGACCGCCCTGGCAATCTTCAACGCATTCGCGCATAACTCTTCACGCTTTTCTTCCGACAAATCGAGAGAAGGGGCAATTTCGATCACCTTCTGGTGGCGGCGCTGAATCGAACAATCACGATCATAAAAGTGGACCAGATTGCCATGTTTATCGCCGAGGATCTGCACCTCAATGTGCTTGGGATTCTTAATATATTTTTCAAGAAACACCGTCGCATCACCGAAAGCAGCCTGTGCCTCTGATGCGGCACTTTTTAATCCTTCGAGAAGCTCCTTCTTGTTATTCACCACCCGCATCCCGCGGCCACCGCCGCCGGAGCTGGCTTTAACAATGATCGGATAGCCACATGACTTGGCAAACAGCAACGCCTCTTCTTCAGTCTGAACCGGATCTTCAGTCCCGGGAACAATAGGAACACCGGCATCAACTGCGACCTGGCGACCGGAAATTTTATCACCTAGGCGTCTCTTAATATCTGGAGTCGGCCCGATAAAAGCGATCCCTGCCCTTTCACAGGCTTCAGAAAATTCAGGATTTTCAGACAGAAAGCCGTAACCCGGATGGATGGCATCGACATCTTTCTTACGTGCCAGGTCGATAATTTCGTCAATACCGAGATAAGCATCAATGGGGCCCTTGCCTTGACCAATCAGATATGCCTCATCAGCTTTATAACGGTGGAGAGACAAGCGATCTTCATCTGAATAAATCGCAACCGTTGCAATTCCCAATTCAGTACACGCGCGGAAAATTCTGATCGCAATTTCACCCCGGTTTGCTGCCATAATTTTTTTAAATTTTGTTATAGCCATAGTCAGTCCTTTTCATCGGCAAGAGTCAAAATACAAATATGTGAAATTTTGAGATCGCTAAAAAAATTTACTCAAAGTGAATTTTTTCTTTAAAATCGGACATTTATAGCTTTGTGCAAACAAATAGAAGCAATAATTATGGCGAAATGTCAAGTTAGAATAGTGTTCTATTTTTATCACAAAAGGTATGTTTTCTAATCTGATGAAAAATACTTGTCACGGGAGTTCAACAAAAACAACAATTTACAGGGAAATTATTATTTACCTTATTTGTGATTTATAGGGAAATAAATTCTAATGGTTCAGGAATAGATATCGAGTCGGGAGATCCCGGCAGAAATATTTGAAGAATCGGGCTGTTTCTGAGTCTCTGAGGAGGAAGTTATAGGTGATGATTCGAAAGATGGGTTGGAAGGCTGATTCTGTTGCACCATTTCTATCCGGGCTTCAGACGCCATCATCTGAGCTTTCTGGGCAATTTTCAGATCCTGCGCTGACGGCTGCGCCGGAGCCAACGCTGCAGACCTGACCTGTTCTGCCTTTTGCAAGGTTGCCTGCGGATCACCCTTCACTGGAGAGATATCGATACTCACCGACCCGCCGACAGCGTAAGAATGGCCATCCGCTCCACGCTTAAACGTATAAGTCGGTGATCCGGCATACGCACCACCAGCGGCGGCATGAGCCGCTTCATGAGCACGAACCTCACGGTCACGTAACTGTAATTCGCGAATTTCCTGAGCCTCCCGGCTCAGTTCCATTTCGTCACGTGGAGTTCCATCGGGTTGAGTTGTCTCTTGCCCGGGAAAGGACTGAACCCGTGAGGTAATATCCTTAATCTCTTCAGCCCCATCAGCAGAATCGGAGGTAGCACTGCGTTCACCCCGAGGAAAACCGACCACAGCGTCACGTGAAGAGGAATATTGAGAATATGGGTTAAGACCATTCAGCATCAGAAATCGTCTCCATTGACTTGTCAGTATATCACAACAATGATTTGGTTCAATACGTGGTGTGATCTTCTAATCTCTTGAGATAGCCGGACGTCCATGTTATTTTCGTCAAAATGATGACGTTATAGATTTCAACGGAGAGGAACAGAGAAGGAAAGACAGAGAGAAGAACTAAATTTGAAAGAGCCACCAAGACTCCAAGAACGCCAGGGAAAATCGAAATAATTTAGGGGATTCAAACCTTAGAAATGATCTTGACTTTGGTTGCATTGGAGAACTTGATGATAAAAAAAGGAAGGAAGGTTTCCTCTCCGCCCTCTCTAGCTCTCCGACTCTCCGTTAAAAGCCGACCCGCTGAACGGAAAATACAAATGGCAGAAAAATCACAAATTTTATTAATTGACGACGATGAACAAAGCTGTACTGCACTGTCGCTGTTGTTGAAAAAAATCGGGTATGCCGTTGAGACCAGCCATTCAGGCGAACATGCCCTGAAACTGCTGCAGGATGTCTCTTTCGATCTGATCATCAGTGATCTGGTTCTCCCGGGGATCAGCGGAATTGATGTCCTGAAATGGGTGAAGGACGATTCACCCGAGACATGCGTCATTTTGATTACCGGAAAGGCTTCAGCAGAAACCGCCGTTGAAGCAATGCGTGAAGGGGCGCTTGATTACATTACCAAACCTTTCAACCTCGACCGACTGAAAGTTCAGATCGAGAAAGCACTGGAAAAGCGCCGTTTGATCATGGAGAATAAATATCTGCGACAGCAGCTCCATGGCCGTTACCGGTTCGACAATATCATCGGCACCAGCCAGGCCATGCAGCGGGTCTTTTCCCGCATGGAGAAGGTCACTGCGACCGATTCCACTATTCTGGTTCTTGGCGCCTCAGGAACGGGAAAAGAGCTGGTCGCACGTGCGATCCACTACAATAGTCCACGCAAGGATAAACCGTTTATTGCCATAAATTGCGGTGCCATCCCTGCGGAATTGCTGGAATCTGAACTCTTTGGTCACGTCAAAGGGGCATTTACCGGAGCCATCGCCGATTCACCGGGAAAGTTCGAGGTTGCCAACCACGGAACAATCTTCCTCGATGAGATTGGCGATATGCCACAACAGTTGCAGATGAAACTGCTGCGGGTTCTACAGGAACACGAATTTGAACGGGTCGGTTCCAACCAGAAGATCCATCTCAATATCCGTCTCATTTCGGCAACCAATGTCGATCTTCAGGAACGGGTAAAAACTGGGCAATTTCGCGAAGATCTTTACTATCGCCTCAATGTTATTCCAATTCATTTGCCGCCGCTGAAAGAACGCCGCGGTGATATTCCGCAACTGGCACGCTTTTTTGTCGAAAAAATCTGTCGTGAAATGAAGCGACCACAGGTCACAATCGGTGATGATGCGATGCAGGCGATGGAAGAGTACCATTGGCCGGGAAATGTTCGGGAAATGGAGAATATCATCGAACGAACAATTGCCCTGACCGACAGTCAAATCATCGGACGCAAGGACCTGCCTTCTGATATCGGAAAGAGCTTGTCAAAAACAACATCATTCCCTCCACAAGTCACACCAAGGGGAATTAATATGAACCGGGTCATTGCCGATATTGAGCGGGATATGATTGCCCAGGCGATGGTTCTAGGCCATGGAGTCAAAGCACGGGCAGCAGAATTGTTGAAAATTAACCGGACAACATTGGTGGAAAAGATGAAGAGGCTGGGAATGGAGAAGCAGGCTGATGAGTGAAACACCTTAAACCGAGAACCGCAGGGCTGCGTTACACAGGAAAGGTGGGCCGCAACCCGCTGGTTTTGATTTGATTGGGTTTTCCGTCATTTCGTAATTGAGGGACACGTATCGAGTACATGTCCCTCAAATACATGCGATTACTTAATTTTTTTCTCCATTTTTTTACGCTCGTTGGCATCCAGATAACGCTTCCGTAAACGGATCGATTTTGGAGTGATTTCCACGAGTTCATCATCAGCAATGTACTCCAACGACTGCTCCAGTGACAAAATCCTAGGGGGTATTATCCGTACCGCTTCATCGGTTCCAGAAGAACGGACATTGGTGAGCTTCTTGCCGCGACAGGAGTTAACAACCAGGTCATTCTCTTTGGCATTCTGACCAATAATCATCCCCTCGTAAACTTTAACATTCGGGCCCACGAATAAAACTCCGCGATCCTGCAGATTAAACAAAGAATAAGCCACGGTTTCCCCCTGCTCCAATGCAATCAGAACCCCGTTTTTACGCCCTTCAATGGGGCCCTTATAGGGAGAATACGCATGAAAGCTGTGATTCATCACTCCAGTTCCACGGGTATCAGTCATAAATTCAGTTCTGAACCCAATCAAACCGCGGGCCGGAATTAAGAACTCGATTCGGTTGGTTCCATCCATCGCCTGCATGGAGGTCATTTCGGCCTTACGCTTCCCCAGTTTTTCAATCACTGTTCCCTGATATTCTTCAGGAACATCAATGGAGAGATACTCAATCGGCTCACAACGCTCGCCATCAATCTCACGGAAAATAACTTCTGGTTTGGACACCGAAAGCTCAAAACCTTCACGGCGCATGTTCTCAATGAGAATAGAAAGATGCAACTCCCCACGCCCCGAAACCTTAAAAGTATCAGTATTATCAGTATCTTCAACTCGAAGAGAAACATTTGTACGGAGTTCTTTCATTAACCGATCACGAATATTTCGGGAAGTGACCCACTTACCTTCCAGTCCAGCAAAAGGTGAGTTATTGACGATAAAATTCATCGACAACGTGGGTTCATCAATAGCAACATAGGGGAGAGCTACAGGACTTTCAGCGTCAGCCAAAGTTTCACTGATTCCCAAATTTTCAAACCCTGCAATGGTCACAATATCCCCGGCAAAAGCCTCTTGTAGCTCCACTTGCTGCAGCCCCTGATATCCTAGCAACTTAGTGATACGACCAGTTTTTATTTTTCCCTCATGGTCAATCCTGGCCACAGTTTCACCGGCCTTAAGGGTTCCATTTGCTATTTTCCCGGTTGCAGTCCGCCCGATAAATTTGTTGTAATCGATATTAGTGACCAGCATTTGAAAAGGGGCGGAGGGATCACCGGCGGGGGGATCAACACGTTCACCAATCATTTCAAATAACGGCTCCAGATTGTCAGATTCATCTTCCAATTGGCGCTTGGCAATCCCAAATTTAGCGCTGGCATAGACAATTGGAAAATCAAGTTGATCTTCATTGGCATGCAATTCACAGAACAGATCGAAAACCATGTCGACAACGGTTTCAGGTCGTGCCCCGGGACGATCAATCTTATTAATCACAACAATGGGCTTGAGTCCCAGATCAAGAGATTTTTTCAACACAAACCGGGTCTGCGGCATCGGACCGTCAAAAGCATCGACAAGGAGTAAGACCGAATCGACCATTTTCAAAATCCGCTCAACTTCACCACCAAAATCGGCGTGACCGGGAGTATCAACAATATTAATTTTCAATCCACCATGCTGGACCGAAAGATTTTTTGACAGGATGGTGATCCCCCGCTCTTTTTCAAGATCGTTACTGTCCATCACCCGTTCGGTAATTTCCTGGTGCTCGCGGAAAACTCCCGACTGAATCAGCATAGCATCAACCAAGGTTGTTTTTCCGTGATCAACGTGGGCGATAATTGCAATATTTCTTATCTTTTCAGACATTCTAAACCCTTTATAAATAATGATTTTTCCAAAAGAGCGGGATTATGGCAGAAAGCTTTCGGAAAGCCAAGGGAATAAGGACAATCTGACTTAATTATTACATAGTTTATGCGAGGAGCCAAACTGGGGATCTGGACATTGCTACGTCCCCAGCTTAAAAACCCTGCGGCAAGCGGGTGAGCAACTCCAAAGTGCTGAACCGTTTTAAGGGGACACGTATCAAGTACATGTCCC
>JAMOPE010000388.1 GCA_027064785.1 Geobacteraceae bacterium | reverse complement strand
GGCTCACCGAAACCAAAATCACGGATATAGGAATAATATTTTTCTCGACCCAGTGCTTTTCCCAGCTTTGCAAAACCAATGTTACTGCTAAACTTCAACACTTCTTTAAGGCTGAGTTTCTTAAATTTTTTATGATCCCGAATTGTCTTGCCACCAACCGAGAAACGACCGTTTTCACAGTAGATCTTCTGATTGGGGCGAACCAGCCCCTCTTCAAGCACAGCAGCAAGAAGAAAAGGTTTAAACGTCGAGCCCGGCTCATACATATCGGTGACTGCACGATTGCGACGTTTCGAGGCGGGGTACCGACCCGCAAGATTCGGGTTATAATCGGGTTGACTCGCCAGCGCCAGAATCCGGCCGCTTGCCGGTTCCATCATCACCACGGTCCCACCAACAGCACCGGTCTCTTTAACAACCCGGGCCAGCTCTTTTTCGGCGACATACTGAAGTGAACGGTCAAGTGTCAGATAGAGATTCTCACCGGCGACACCCCCCTGTACCAGCTGATCGGCGGAAGCAAGTCCGCGACCTCTGGCATCACGCAACGAAACCAGCCGCCCGGGTTGCCCCTGAAGTTGCTGGTCGTACTCGAGCTCAATTCCTTCAAGTCCACGCGGGTCAAGACCGGTGAAACCAATAACGTGTGCAGCAGTTGTCGCCTGAGGGTAATAGCGTTTTCTTTCGGTCACAAAATGGAGCCCACCGATTCTCAGACCATGTACTTTCTTAGCGATTTCTGGATCAAGCTTTCGCTGCAACCAGACAAAGCGTTTTTTCGATGAGAGAAGACGGGTTAGTTCTTTTCTTGAACTTTTCAGTACTTTTGCTAGCTTTGCGGCAGATTCTTTCGGGTTTTCAACCATCACCGGATCGGCATAAAGGGATTCAGCGGCCAGACTGACAGCAAGAGGGTCGCCCCAGTTGTCATAAATACTGCCACGCTGCGGGGCTAACTTGATAACCCGCTGCCGCTGTTGATCGGCACGACTCTGCAGATCAGGGGCCTGGACAACCTGAAGATAGTAGGCACGTCCGGCGATCAGGAGAAAAACCAGGATAAAAAAAGCTCCAAAGATACGGATGCGGATTTGAATCCCGCGTTCCGACAATGCCACCTTAGTCAATCCTGATAATCTGACCGGGAGCGGGAGCACGTAACCCGAGAACCCGACCGGCTAACTTTTCAATCCGCTCATCGCGGGCCAAAAATGCTGCTTCCAGTTTCATCTCTTTGATTTGCTGCTGCTGAACCCGAATATCACGTTCAAGACTCGAGATGTCGTACTCAAGGCTGATCGCGTGAATCCGTGACCAAACAAACAGCAGTGACAGAAGAGAAACCAGCAAAATAGCAATAAAGACAGAACTTAACTGAGGCCGATAAAACGAAAATCCGGTAATTCTAACGGTTGTCGATGAGACAGCTTCTGACATATATTCCCCTTTTCTTATCGGTAAAGCGGTGTTAACACCGCTCAACAGCTCTTAAAACAGCACTGCGGGAGCGAACATTCTGCTCAACCTCAGCGGCTTGTGCCTTGACACCCTTCCGGGTGAGCACCTTAACGGTCGGCTTGTTGTTACATTGGCAAATCGGCAGCCGTGGCGGACAGATACACCCCTTCGCTTTGTCACGAAACAGGTGTTTGACGATTCGGTCTTCCAGAGAGTGAAAGCTGATAACGACCAGTCGCCCGCCCGGTTTAAGGAGTGAGATTCCGGTGGTAACACCGCGCTCAACCTGCCCCAATTCATCGTTGACATAAATTCTCAGGGCCTGAAACACTCTGGTTGCAGGATGGATTTTGCTTGGGCGATACCCCCCGGGAACGGCTTGACGTACCAATTCTGCCAATTCTGAGGTTCGGGTCAGTGGAAGTTCTTCCCGTTGTGCGACAATCTTTCTGGCGATGCGACGGCTATAGCGCTCTTCCCCGTACTGAAAGAAGATCCGCATCAACTCAGCCTCTTCTTCCGTATTAAGAACATCAGCGGCAGTTATTCCTTCGGTTGGATTCATCCGCATATCGAGAGGAGCATCATAACGAAAGGAAAATCCCCGCTCAGGAGTATCGAGTTGGTGAGAAGAGACCCCGAGGTCGAGCAACATCCCGTCGAGAGCAGCGATATCGAGCTGTTGTAGAATTTGATCGGCTTGATCAAAGTTGGCATGGTGAAGACTGACCCGTTCACCGTAACAAGCAAGAACCCCTTGTGCCTTTTGTAGCGCCGCCGGGTCGCGATCCAGCCCAATAAGACGGCTTCCTGCTGCGGTCTCAAGGACCAGACGGGCATGGCCTGCCCCGCCCAGAGTTCCATCAAGATAAGTTCCGTCCGTGACGGGGTTTAACCAGTGGAGAACCTCATCCGGCATAACCGAAGAGTGCTCAAAAAAAACCGGGGGCACCATTAGAAGCCCAGATCGGCTTGGCCCTGAGCGTCTTCATCAAGCAGCGATTCAGACTCAGCAGCAACAACGGCATGGGCCTTCTGGCTCCAGATTTCTATTTTTTCGAACATCCCGATAACAACGATGTCTTTATCGAGGCCGGCATGCTCACGTAGTGATTGTGGAATTTGGATGCGCCCCTGAGCGTTAAAGGTGCACTCTTTTGCCGGAGCAATCCGATTACGCAGATTAGCTTCACGAACAGGCCCGGCTGGCATGGCGAAAACATTGGCGCAGATCTCTTCCCAGCGACTTGGCGGATACGCAACCAGCCCGCTTTTGTAGCGAGTGACCACGAGACCGTCAGCCTCATAATCTTGACGCAGCTCGTCTCTGAACGAGGCCGGGATACTGACCCGTCCCTTCAAATCGATACTGACATTATATTCGCCGGAAAATTTCATATTGACACCACTTGACACTATTTGACACCAGAGTGTTCAAAATATAGCGATAGCGTCAATAAGAGTCAAGGAGAAATAGTAGTTTTCAGGTGATTACCCGATGTGGAAAATGTTGCTATGACAGGGACTTGGGCCTCATTAAAGGCAGAGCTGATCCGGGGAGAGAAATAGCAGAAAAGAATTTATCTGGAATCCGTTAAGATTCAGGAAGTTACACACATAAAGGGGCGCTGGACAGGAAAAAAGGACGTGGATGTCAATTCTCAGAGTCACTGGAAAAATCCGAAATCATCATCTCGATCTCTTCAATCCGGCGATCTTCCATCCGCCGCACCCGGAAAATAAGGTTCTCTTCCTCACAACGATCCCCCTCGGCAGGAATTTTTCCCATAATCTGCAGGACGTACCCGGCCAGTGTTGTGACATGCTCTTCAGGCAATGAAAGTCCGAAACGACGATTCACCTCCCGCAACGGCATCGACGCATCGATCAAATAATGTCCTTTGCCCAATTCCCGGAAATCGAGTTCTTCGATATCGTATTCGTCATGGATTTCACCGACGATTTCCTCAACAACATCCTCAAGGGTCACAATCCCTTCAACACCGCCATATTCATCGACAACAATTGCCAGGTGTTCGCGTTTTTTACGAAAACTTTGCAATAAGATCCCGATCCGCTTCGACTCGGGGACATAGTAAGGATCACGCGACAGTTCTTTGAGAGAAAATTGATCGGTCTGACAGATGTAATCGAGAATATCTTTTGAATGGATAATGCCGACAATTGTGTCAAGGTTTTCGCGATAAACCGGAAACCGGGAATGTCGTGCCTTCCGGGCGATCTTCAGAACCTCATCAAAATTGGCATCAACATTAATACCAACCACCTCGGTACGCGGGATCATAATGTCACGCACACGAGTTTCGGAGAGATCAAAGATCCCATGCAGCATCTGGCGTTGCTCGGCGGCAACGGAGCCCGATTCCTCCCCCAGCTCAATCATCGCGCGAATTTCATCTTCAGAAACTGAGAGGCTTTCGGCCTCTTTTTTACGCAGAAAACTGGTCAACAAACGGGAAACCGACGACACGATCAGGATCACCGGCCCAAGTATCCAGACGACAAAACGGATCGGCGTCAGAACCATAAATGACATTTTTTCCGGATATTGTGCCGCGTAGGTTTTAGGACAGATTTCAGAAAAAACCAGCAGAATCGGCGTCAACAGAAGAACCGTCAACCACTCCCCCTGTTCTCCAAACCAGCTGACAAACAATCCTGTGGCAATCACCGATGCAGCGATATTGACCAGGTTGTTTCCAACCAGAATCCCGCTCAGCAAGCGATCAGGATTATCAAGTAATCCCGCCAGCTTATCAGCTCTTGGACGCCCCTGATTTTGCAGAAACCGCACCCTCAATTTATCGAGTGACAGCAGCGCCGTCTCCGACCCGGAAAAGAAGCCCGACAATGCCAAAAGTCCCAGCAAAGCCAGCAGCCGCCACAATATTTCGTCGTCCATTACGGTTCCTCAAAAAAGTACTTCGTGCTCTGTGCGGTATTCAAACATGCAGGACACGATAGGCAACTCAAGTTGCCGCAGTTTAGCCTAAACACTCACAAAGTGAAAGGGCTTGCGTTGCGTACGAATTTTCACCATGATATAAGCCAGAAACCGATAAAAATCCCGTTCGAAAGAGCCGCATCATTATGATTTTAGATCCACGTAAAACCACCAAAGAACACCATCAACAGTTGTCGCAACAGCTTCACGATCACAATTACCGCTATCACACCCTCGATCAACCGACAATCACTGACGCTGAATACGATCAGCTGATGCAGCAGTTATTGAAAATCGAGGAACAGTATCCAGAACTTGTTACCCCCGAGTCACCGTCACAGCGTGTCGGAAGTGTTCCTCTTAATGGATTCGATGAAGCAACCCATGCCAGCCCGATGTTGTCACTTGAAAATGCCTTTAATGGTGAGGACCTTCGGAGCTTTGACAACCGAATTAAACGTTTTCTCTCCCGCACCGCAGATTTCGAATATATCTGTGAACCGAAACTCGACGGAGTTGCTATCGCCCTCACCTATCATCATGGCAAATTGGTTCGCGGGGCAACCCGTGGCAACGGGAGTACCGGAGAAGACATTACCCAAAATGTCCGGACTATCAAAACCATCCCACTGCAATTACAGAACAACTATCCTGACCGACTTGAAGTGCGGGGCGAAATTTATATGGAGCTTGAGGCCTTCCGCAAGTTAAACCAGCAGCGCCGTGAAGAGGGAGAAGCGACCTACGCAAACCCCCGCAACTTGACTGCGGGAAGCTTACGCCAGCTCGATTCGCGGCTGACGGCAGCCCGCCCGTTGACGATCAGCTGCTACGGAATTGGTGATATTTCTGAAGATACAGCCCGAACACATTTTGAACTTCTTGAAGCACTGCACCACTGGGGATTGAAGATTAATCTGGAAACCGTTTCTATCGCAAAAAACATCGATGCCGTTATTGCCCGCTACTCCGAGCTGCAACAGTTGCGCGACCAGCTCCCTTACGAAATTGACGGAATGGTTGTCAAAGTCAATGACCGTGGACTGCAACGGGAGTTGGGGGAAAAAAGCCGCACTCCCCGCTGGGCCATCGCCTGTAAATTCCCCGCCCGGCAGGAGGAGACCATTCTTGAGTCGGTCCGGCTGCAAGTCGGCAGAACCGGAGCGGTCACCCCTGTTGCCAATCTACGTCCCGTCAACGTCAGCGGGGTTACAGTTTCCAGTGCCAGCCTTCACAACTGGGATGAAATTAAACGCCTTGATGTCCGTGTCGGGGACACCGTTGTCATCGAGAGAGCTGGCGATGTCATTCCTGACATCATCCGTGTCGTGACTGAAAAACGTAACGGTACCGAGAAACCCATTCCCGAGCCGACCCATTGTCCGGTCTGTCAGACCCCTCTTTTCAAAGAGGAGGACGAAGTTGTTCCGCGTTGCCAGAATATTAACTGTCCGGCCCGGCTCAAAGAGTCCCTGAAACATTACTGTTCGCGTGGAGCAATGGACATTGAAGGGCTCGGAGACCGGCAGATCGACCAATTATTACGTCTGGGACTGGTCAAAAATCTAGTCGATCTCTATCGCCTGGACAAAGAGAAACTCTTCCAATTTGAAAGAATGGGCGACAAATTGGCTGAAAAGCTCCTGAAAGCGATTGAAACCAGCAAACAGAAGCCACTTGAGAACTTCCTGTTTGCCCTTGGTATCCGCCACGTCGGTGCTCACCTTGCCAAAATTCTCAGCCGACACTTCGGGTCCCTCGAAAAACTTGCAGCAGCATCTGCTGAAGAGCTTCTCGAAATTCACGAAATCGGTCCGCAAGTCAGCGACAGTGTGGTGCGCTTTTTCAGTGATGAAAACAACGTGCGCCTCCTTGAAGAGTTGAAAGAACTTGGGCTGAATCCGCAATCAGACAGCCAACCCCGTGGTGACAAATTACAGGGAAAAACCTTTGTCTTTACCGGAACTCTGGAACGCTTCAGCCGCAAAGAGGGGCAGGAACTGGTCGAAGCGCAAGGTGGGCGGGCTAGTGGCTCGGTGAGTAAAAAAACCGATTTTGTCGTTGCCGGGCCGGGGGCAGGAAGCAAACTGGTCAAAGCGCAGCAACTGGGAGTCACTGTCCTCGATGAAGAAGAATTTCTCCAACTGATTCAACAGGACAATTCAAATGAGTCACATCAGATCTGAAGTTATCGTCAAAGGACGGGTCCAGGGCGTCTGGTTCCGCCAGAGCACCTGCGATATGGCCAAAGAACAGGGACTCACCGGCTGGTGCCGAAATAATTCAGATGGAACAGTTTCAGCCATTTTTGAAGGGGATGAGCCTGCAGTTGAGTTTGCCGTCAATTGGTGTGCTCATGGCCCGGAAATGGCGAGGGTTGACGATCTGCAAATCAAGAGAACCGTTGCGACGGGGGAATTTAACAGTTTTGAGGTTCGCTAGCGAAAGAACTTCGCCAACCAGGGAACTTTTGACAACCACGGCAGCTGTCGTTTGAGGCGTTGCAGTGTTCCATGAATCCAGCCAACCTTATGAGCAATTTTCGGAACGCTTCCCAGACCAAAAATCGCAACAACAAGAGCAGCAAGAATGATCAGTTCGAACGGGCCCAAGCCGAACAAAATCAGTTATCCAGAAGGAGCTGTCCACCGGAACCGGCAACGACTTCACCGATACAGTAAACAGGGACTTGGCGATCAATCAATTGCTGCTCAAGTAGTTTTGCCTTCTCTGCTGCAACAGCAATTAACAGTCCTCCCGAAGTCTGAGCATCACTCAACAGATCAAGGAGGAGAGGATCACAACCTTCCGCCCCAAC
>JAMOPE010000387.1 GCA_027064785.1 Geobacteraceae bacterium | reverse complement strand
TGCTGCCAGTCCGGCATCGGAATCGGCAGGGATTGCGATACGGATCGCTCCCTCAGCGGGGGGGGCAACAGTCTCAATCGGAGCGCTCGCTTGTGGTCGTTCCAGCTCCTCACGCGGGATTTTAGCTAGGACCTCTTCAATAGTCCCTTCGGTATGTTCATGATAGGCGATATTCGCTTTCTCGAGAACTTCACCAGCTTTTGGGCCGACATGGCCGGTGTAAAGGACATTCACTTTGTATTCAGCCATCAGTTGTGCCGCTCCGGTCCCGGCACCGTTAGAGGCTTCGATTCCTTCGGTGTTGTCGTGGGCATAGACTTCACCAGTGTCACTGTTGGCAATCATAAAATAGGCGGCCCGGCCAAAACGGGGGTCGACTTCCGATTGCAGAGAGGCTTCTTTAGCAGTAATTGCAATGATCATAGGGTGTTAACTCCTGACTAGGTGGAAAAATGCTTTTTCTTTCTTTTCTTTGTGGAGATTTCTACCACAGTCGCTGCCGTGGGAATAGAAAAATCACCGATGACACGTTCCGCGACCGCGACCCATCCCTTGTCCACGTCCGGCTTTACGACCAGCTCCCATGCCGTGACCAAGCCCTTGTCCCTGACCGGTCATTCGGTAGCCCATTCCGGATGGAATTGCCCCGGGACATGTTGCTGCCGTTGTCATTGGTTCAACAGGTTTTACCGGCGGCGGGACCGGGGGCGTGGGGGTGGTGCTTTGCGGGTTGAAATTCCCGGATTTTATCTGATTCAAAATTTTTTGAACTGGTCCCACAATATTTTCGTGATAACGGATATTTGCTTTATCCAGAACATCGGCCGCTTTCGGTCCAACCCGTCCGGTATACAGCTCTTCAACTCCATACTCCGATAAGGTCTGGGCTGCACCGGTCCCGGCACCGTTGGATGCATTGATGCCATCACTGTTGTCATGAATCGTGACGTCATCAGTGGTGGTATCGACAATAATATAAAAAGCGGCCCGCCCGAATCGTGGGTCGATAGCCGCTTCCAGCGAATTTTCCATCGCAGTAAAAGCAATGATCATATTTTGTACTCCATTCTTGCGTCATAAATCGGGGAACCCACAGGGGGGGTCCCCTACACAAACATATAAAATGGTGTAGGGGCGGGTCCCTGTGCCCGCCCGTTATTATTTAGCGCATTCCTCTGCCACGCCCAAGGCCCTGACCACGTCGATCACCAAGCCCCTGTCCGCGTCCGGTATGAGTCCCACAGCCTTGACCCGATCCGTTTCTCTGACCTAAACCGAGACCACGTCCCTGACCCTGTCCGGCAGCTCCGGTTCCTTGTCTACGGTCAGCAACTCCCATTCCACGACCTGTCATAGCTCCTTGACCTTGAGGCCCTGTTCCATCTCTTCCTGGCATAATTGCCTCCTTTTGTTTGTTAGTTGTTTGAATTGACTTAAATGTGCATATGCACAAAAAGAGATTAGTCTTCAGAGGTGGATCTGTCAAGATAATTTTTGTGCATATGCACAAAAATTATGGGGGAGGAATAAACAAGGGGAGAGTCCTCGATTAACAGTGAGTATTCTCCCCTCTGAAGGAATTTGTTTCTTCTAACTTGTTAGTCCTGCAAGTCGCTTTAGTGCAGCAATCTCTTCAGGCCACAGTTCCGGATTAGTCGTTTCGAGAACCATAGGAATGCCGTCGAAACGCTTATCGGCCATAATGTATTCAAAACAGCCCCAGCCGATTTCTCCGGCACCTAGGGGGGCGTGGCGGTCGACTTTGCTGGCGAAGGGAGTTTTGCTGTCATTGATATGCATCCCTTTCAGGTACTGGAATCCGACGACCTGCTCAAATTCAGCAAAGGTTTTCTCGCACATTTCAGCACCACGCAGGTCGTAGCCCGAAACGAATGTGTGGCAGGTATCGAGGCAGACTCCGACCCGGCTTTTATCATCAACCTGATCAATAATCTGTGCCAGATGGTCAAATCGATAGCCGAGGTTGCTTCCCTGCCCGGCCGTATTTTCAATGACGGCGGTGACATCCTCAACCTGCTGTAGCGCCAGATTGATCGATTCGGCAATGCGACTCAGGCAATCGTCCTCACTCATTTTCTTGAGATGTGTCCCGGGGTGAAAATTCAGGTAGACCAGCCCCAGTTGTTGACAGCGTTGCAGTTCATCGATAAAAGCGTTGCGTGATTTTTCCAGTTTCTCAGCTTCAGGGTGACCCAGGTTGATCAGGTAGCTGTCGTGGGGCAGAATCTGCTCAGGCTTGAAATTATGGGTTTTACAGTTTTGCTTGAATTTGTTGATTACTTCCTCAGTCAGGGGGGCTGCTTTCCATTGTTTCTGGTTCTTGGTGAACAAAGCAAAGGCGGTTGCACCGATTTTTGTCGCGTTAAGTGGGGCATTGAAAACACCGCCTGCGGCACTGACGTGGGCACCGATATATTTCATGGAATAATCTCCTTCTGTCTCTTCAAGATATGTAGTCTGCCGCCCGGTCAATCAGCCAGCGGGCGATGCTCCGTTTAGGCGGTAGCGTTGGAAGTTGATCGAGTTTACACCATTTTGCGTCGGCGAGTTCTTTATCGTTCAAATTTATTTCGCCGCCGGCATAATCGGCGACAAAACCGCACATCAATTGACTGGGGAAGGGCCACGATTGACTGCCGATATAGCGGACATTTTTGATCTGAATGTTTGTTTCCTCGACAGTTTCCCGCATCATGGTTTCTTCGAGCGATTCACCAAACTCGACAAATCCGGCAACCAGACTGTAACGTCCGTCGGTCCACTCCGGCTTACGGGCGAGGAGGATTTCATCTCCTTTGATGACCAGCCCAATCACACACGGGTAGATTCGGGGGAAATAGCTGTGGTTGCAATCGGGGCAGCTCTTTCCCCATTCACCGGGGAGACGGTCCATGACTTGACCACAGTGGCTGCAGTTCTTGCTGTTGCTTTCCCAGTGATGGATCATTTGTCCGATTCCGCCAAGGGTCAGCAACTCAATGGGAATTTTTGTCTCCATTGCCCGGAGAGGTTCGGGGTGAAGCTGTGGGGGCAATTCGGTGTCGGTTGGAATTTTAAGCATCCGGCAGGGCTGGTTTTGCCACTGGCCGATGTAGAGCGGTGGCGTCGGGGTGGTCAGAACGGGGGATTCTCCTGCGGGGAGGGCGTAGCCCCGCTGAGTCTGAACGACCAGCATTGCTCCCCCCTGCAATATAAGCCAGACTCCCGACCCGCCGGGGTCCTGATCGGGGGTGGCAATCTGGAAGTTATTGTCGAGTGCGGTACGGTTAAACGGAAGATCGATGGGTGCAGGGTAAAAATCGGGCAAAGACATTGAATTTACACTTTCCTGTGATTGATGGCGTAACGCAGTAGCGCAATCTGGGTTTTTGCATCGTCGATAACGCCTGTCGAAATCATCTCGAGAGCTTTGTCTAAGGTGACGATGTGCGGTTCGATGAACTCATCGGGTTCCAGTGCGGTTTGAGTCTGCTGTAAATCGCTGGCAATGAACAAATAAATTTTTTCGGTACAGAAGCCGACGCTGCTGTAAACATAACCGAGCGATTCAAGGTGCTGCGGTTGGTAGCCGACCTCTTCTTCCAGTTCACGCGCAACACACATCGCGGCATCTTCTCCCGGCTCCAGCCGTCCCGCCGGAATTTCATAGATATAATCCTGTGCGGCAGGGCGGAACTGGCGGATCAGCAGCAGTCGCCCATCGGGGAGAACCGGGAGGGCTGCTGCACCACCCGGATGCTGCACAATTTCAAAGCCCGACTCTTTTTTATTTGGCATCTGATGGGTTTCTCGTGCCAGATCAAGAATCCGTCCGTGGTAGATGATCTCTTCTCTAAGTTTGCTCAAAATTCAGTATCCTTTCATTCTGAATGGATGGAGAATGGATTTGTTGTTAGTGCTCAGCTGAGTCTTTCCCGCAAGAAGCGTTGCAGGTCGGCGTGGTCACCGCGATGTTCACACGGCCACTCCGGTCCTTCGTGCTCAACCAGCCATGTGTCAACCAGATACGTCTGCATTCCAATGGCTGCTGCGGAAAGATCGTGACTGGTGTCGTTCCCCACCATCAGGCAATTTTCGGGTGAGATCCCAAGCCTGTCGGCAATTTCGCTGAAATATCCAGCCTGTGGTTTGCAATAGCAACTATTTTCGTAGCTGGTCAGGTGGCAGAAGTTCTCTTCATTCAGCCCACCCCATTCAAGGCGTGCCTGAATCATGAAGTTCGGGAATACCGGGTTGGTTGCCAGAACCAGCGGCAAACCGGAGGGGAGACACTCTTTGACGATCTGCTGTGCCAGAGGGATGGTGTGAACCAGTGGTTGCAGATCAGCAATCCCGTTATTTTTGAAACGGGCTAAGCTGGTTTTCAGGGTGTCCTGTGTGACGGCAAGTTTTTCTTCCATCCAGCAGCAGATCCGTTCTTCGTTGGTCTGTAATCCATCCCCTTCGGTGTGGATCAGGTCTCGAATCGATTGGAGCAGTGTCTTGATAAATAGCTCGGTTTGCTCCGGTTCGACGCAATAGGAGGCGAGCCCTTGTAGATATTTCGGGATGAATTCTGACATGTGAACCCGAAGGAGAGTGCCATCCAAATCGAAAAGGATCGCTTTAATCGGTGCGTTTTGTTGGGACTGTGACATCATTAAAGTTCCTGTGAAACTTGACTGTTTGTCCAATGGACGTTAAAAGTTGATTGAATCTGAGTGAGTCGGTGACTGATTCAGCTTGAATTATCAATCTGTTATCGGGAAATAGCAATGGATGAGTTTAGATCTGAAGTTCGGGAATTGCAAATCGGGCAGAAAATTCGTGTTCTCAGGCTAAAGCGACGGATGACGTTGCAGGATTTGTCAGAGGCAACGGAGTTGTCTAAACCGTTGTTGTCACAGGTGGAAAATGATCAGGTGATTCCGCCACTGGCAACGCTGTTACGAATTGCCAAGGCATTAAAAATGCCGTTACAGACATTTTTTGAAGAGGAAGACAATCATCAAAAGTGCCTCGTTGTCCGCGCTGACGATGCCGAGCGGATGAATCGTCAGTCGAGTCACGGCGGGGCTCCCCAGCCCTATTTCTACCATTCTCTGGCTTATGGGAAAAAGCACAAGCATATGGAGCCATTTCTGGTTGAGTTCGATCCGGGTCAGACCGATCAGGCGCAACCGGTGTGCCATCCGGGGGAAGAGTTTTTCTATATTCTTGAAGGGCAGGTTGAATTGACTCATGGGACAGAGACCTATATCCTGAACCCCGGTGATTCGGTCTATTGGGATTCGAATGAACCTCATCGCCTGCGGGCCCTTGGGACACAGGTCGCCCACGGGATTGCAGTGCTTTACCCGCGTAATTGATGATCGATTCCCATATTGTGTCGATTTTCTGTTACGCTTAAAACTGTTACTTGTTAACACTCAATTTTCATCAGGAGGTTGTCATGGCAAAAGTTGGTGTTGTTCTGGCTGGCTGCGGTGTTTATGACGGCAGCGAAATTCACGAAGCGGTTATCAGTCTGCTGGCACTTGATCGTGCCGGGGTCGATATCGTCTGCATGGCTCCAAATATTGATCACGCGGTGGTCAATCATCTGAATGGCAACGCTGTTGATGGTGAAACCCGCAATGTTCTGCAGGAAGCAGCGCGAATTGCCCGTGGTGAAATTGTCGATATTGCCACGGTCAAAGGGAGCGACCTTGATGCTTTATTGATCCCCGGTGGCTTCGGAGCGGCGAAGAATCTGTGTGACTTTGCGTTTAAAGGGCCGGAGTGTGAGGCTCAACCTGAAGTTGCCCGGTTGATTCGTGAAATCGTCACGGCAAAGAAACCACTGGCGGCATTGTGTATTGCCCCGGCACTGGTTGCCAAGGTTCTGGGGGGTGATCAGTTGAATCCCCAGTTGACTATCGGAACCGATGAGGAAACTGCTGGAGCCGTTACTGCGATGGGTGCCACCCATGTTCCGTGCCCGGTTGTTGACTATGTTCTTGATGAGAAAAATAAATTGTTTACCACTCCCGCTTATATGCTTGCCGGCAGTATCAGTGAAGCTGCCGAGGGAATTGAGAAGACCATCAAGGCATTTGTCGCGGCGATTGACTGATTTTTTAAGACAATCCATTTTTTTGTTGCAGAAAAAGACAAACATGACTATTGTGGTCAGGTATTGAGAATGTCACTTTAAGTAAACATAAACTCTTTAACTGATGGAGATTTAAAATGGAAAAATATGTCTGTGTTGTCTGTGGTTATATTTATGATCCCGAAGAAGGCGATCCCGATAACGGCGTAGAGCCGGGAACCAGCTTTGAAAACATTGCTGAAGATTGGCTCTGCCCTCTCTGTGGTGTTGGTAAATCTGATTTTGAACCTGCATAAATCCCGTTTGGGATTGTGTTGAAAATGAGGCCCGATTGTTTTTAAGCAATCGGGCCTTTTTTCGTCGCGAAATTTCTGCTAACTCGGTACTATTCGTCCTTTCTTGACGCTGTTGAAATACAACATGGGACAATGAATACGATGCAAGATAATTATATCCGTAAGCCGGAATGGCTAAAAGTTAAATTTCCTGCGGGGGAGAACTACACCCGGATTGACCGCTATCATCGGCTCCACGGGCTCCACTCGGTGTGCCGTAGTGCGGCCTGTCCTAATCAGGGTGAGTGCTGGAGCAAGGGAACCGCGACGTTTATGATCCTTGGCAGCCTTTGCAGTCGCCACTGTCATTTCTGTAATGTCGGTAGCGGCCAGCTTGCTCCGCCCGATCCTGCCGAACCGGCAAACGTTGCCAAAGCGATTATCGATCTGGAACTGAAACACGCCGTTATTACCACCGTGACCCGGGATGATCTGGATGACGGCGGAGCGGGTCAGTTTGTTGCTCTGATCCGCGAGATTCGCCAGCGTACCGATGATTGCCGGATTGAGTTGCTGATTTCCGATTTACAGGGGAATTGGGCGGCCCTTGCTGCAATTCTTGCTGAACATCCCGACATCCTCGGACATAATGTTGAAACGGTGCCGCGACTCTATTCTCTGGTGCGTCCTGAAGCTGAATATCAGCGTTCCCTTGATCTGCTGGCAGAAGTTCATCATGTTGATTCGACCATTGTGACCAAGTCGGGATTGATGCTGGGGATGGGAGAGGCGGAGGATGAGGTATTGCAGGTGATGGCTGATTTACGTAAACACCATTGCCAGCTGCTGACCCTCGGGCAGTATCTGACCCCGACC
>JAMOPE010000386.1 GCA_027064785.1 Geobacteraceae bacterium | reverse complement strand
TATTTTCAGCCCGGCAGGTCGGCAGATAATGGATAGCTCGCCCCTGTTGTGTTGCTGCAGTTAAAATATGGGAGAGCGATTCAATCGGCTCGGCGGCAGGAATCCCTGATTGTTCCGCCAGTTGCGACAATGTCGGCTGAGAACCGCCCCAGATCACATCATCAATACTTTGTGGCTGACCAAAAAGGGTTACCTCCCCCGATTCACAATCGAGGACCACGGCAAATCCCGGCAAATCGAGACCACAAAAATAGAGGAAGCTGCTATCCTGACGAAAGCGATAACAATTATCAGCTGAATTGAGGGGGGACTCGACATTCCCGGGCAATAAAACCAGTCCTTTGTCGAGTTGTTGAATTAACTTCTGCCGCCGTTTCTGGTAGATTTCAGGTTTGAACATAATTTCTCTCTGTCTTTCCACAAAAGAAAACTGATAGAGTTATATTTACTACACGATTCATAAACTTCCGCAAAGTGGAAACTCTGCTTGTGCTGGAGAAAATAGATGCCACGTTCACTTAAGATTGTAGTTATTTCCATTACGGTTATTTTCGGCTTGATCCTCTCATCAATGCTGATTGTTCCCTGGCAAATCAAAAAACAGGGAAGCAGTTGGATTGCCGAAAATACCAACCGTACCTTAACGATTGAAAAAGCATTCTTCAACCCATTTACCCTGACGGTTGAACTGAACGGAGCAAGCCTAAGCGAGCAAAATAGCGATAAGCCGTTTGTCTCATTTAACCGGCTCATCTTGTCGGGAAGTGTCGAATCCATTCTCAAAAAAGCCGTTATCCTTGACCAGGTTGAACTAGATCAGCCATATGTCAATCTGGAATTACTTGGCAAACAGGAATTTAACTTCTCTGACTTTACCCGGTTGGGGGGTGATCAGCCTGCTGACCCGGAGGCAAAACCACTCCACTTTTCTCTGAATAATATTATCATTACCGGTGGAAATATTGACTTCACCGACCAGACCTCAGAAAAAAGATCGCGGCACCAAATCAGGAAACTGGAACTGCAGGTTCCATTTATCGGTAACATCCCCTACATGATCGACAACTACGTTCAACCTGCCCTGTCGATGCTGCTCAACGGATCTGCTATTCATGCCGAAGGAAAGCTGAAACCGTTCCACAACTCTCTTGAGACCTCTCTCTACCTAACCCTCAAAGATGTCGATTTGGCATTCTACGCATTTCATTCTCCGGTTCCTCTGCCAATTGATGTAAAACAGGGCCACCTTGATGCAGAAGTCGACCTTTCATACCGGATTTCAAAATCGGAGCAACCCCGGTTGCTTCTCGGTGGGGAACTAACCCTCTCCGATCTTGATCTGCGTGAACTGGACGACAGGGAAATTTTAAAACTGCCGATCACCACTCTTGATATTGACTGGATCAACCTGCTCACACTTGATTTCAATCTGGCCGACCTCGATATCAAAGATCCGCAGTTTTACATTGACCGCGACAATAACGGACAATGGAGCTTCGAACGAATTCTTGCCCATTTACCAGCGAAACCCCCAACAGAAGAAGCAACCGAAGACACCTCTGCCGACAGCACTCCACCGCCATTCCTACTTAAAAAACTGACCCTGTCCAATGGTCAAATTCACTACCTTGATGACTTTGTGCCTGATGGCTTCAAGGAAGATATCAACCACATCAATCTGAGTGCGACGAATCTCTCGACCCATTTCGATGAGAAAACCGACATGACCCTGCAATTGCAGACCGATCGAAACTTTACCGTTGAGATGACGGGTCAACTCGGGATCACCCCACTGACCACCGATATTGTGGTGAATGCCGACAACCTTCCGATTGAACCTTATTACCCTTACCTGCAACCGTTCCTGACATCCTCTCCCCAGGGGACAATCTCCCTGGGCAGTCAGGTCCTTTACACCGAAGACGGAAATGTCCAGGCAGAAAAAGCTCACCTGACCATCGAGAAAATGCTTCTACCGTTTACCGATTCAGATTATTTCTCCCTCGCCAGTTTCACCATTGATGCCAGTTCTTTTGACTTGAAAAAGCAACAAATTCATCTGGGATCGATAATACTGGATCAGGGAGAGGCGATCGTCGCCCAGCTGGCCGACGGCACGTTCTCTCCACTGAAACTGTTGCGTGAACGCTCTGAAGCACAGGACACTGAGGAGAGCGCAGAATTGGAAGAAACACCACAACCGTGGGACATCAAAGTTGCGTCTTTCGACTTGAAGCACCTCAAGCTGCAATTTACCGACACCAAGAAGACAAAACAGCGCCACGTAAAGGTTGCCGATTTCACCTTCCACATGGAAAATCTCAGCTACCCGAAGGCTGAAAACAGTCCATTTTCGCTGGCAATGAAAATTGGAAAACAGGGAAAGATTGGTGCTACTGGAAACTTTATCCACACTCCGCTGCAAGCATCAGTAAAAACGAAAATATCGTCATTTCCACTGTTTGACTTCAATGATTTCATTCCTGAAAATATCATTGTCAGCCTGAAAGACGGTAAGCTTGATTCAACCCTCACAACGCAGATCAAACAACAGGGAGAGCAACTAACCGGAAGCTTTTCAGGTCAAATTTCTGTTAGCCGCTTCAACCTGCGTGATCCTTTTGGTGATAAAGCACTGCTGACCTGGGATAAACTTCACGTGAAAGGGATTGACGGGAAAATTTCTCCCTTTGCCCTGCATATCAAAGACGTTAACCTCAACAATTATCTGGCAAACATCCAGATTGACCCGCAGGGGCGAGTCAATCTGAACAGCATCACCAATCAACAATCTGATGAAGATAAAACACCGGAGCAGCCCCAGAAACCCATTGAGTCTTCAGAGGATAAAACCACTTCAGCTTCAGCCTCTGCCGATATCCGCATCGATACCGTGACTCTGGATGACGGAACCGTCTCTTTTACCGACCGTCATCTTCTGAAAACATTTTCGACGACAATGTATAAGCTGGGTGGGAAAATTACCGGACTCGCCTCAACCGAAGAAATGCAGGCCGACGTCAATCTCAGTGGGCAGCTCGAAAACCATTCTCCTCTGACAATCAGTGGTAAACTGAACCCTCTAAGCAAAGAGCTGTTTGCCGATATCACTCTCAGCTTTAAAGATATTGATATGACCCCGCTGACGCCCTATTCGGGAACCTATCTCGGTTATACAATCGATAAAGGGAAACTCTATCTCGATTTGAACTACCACATTGAACACCAGATTGTTAAAGCAACAAACAAGGTGATGATCGATCAGTTCACATTCGGTGAAAGTGTTGACAGTGACCAGGCCACATCTCTCCCCGTCTCCCTTGCTATCGCCCTGCTCAAAGACAGCAGCGACGAAATCCATCTTGACATACCTGTTTCCGGGGACATAAACGATCCCGATTTCAGTGTTGCCGGGGTTATTTTTACCGTGCTGAAAAACCTGCTGGTCAAAGCTGCGACATCGCCTTTTTCCCTGCTTGGATCGATGTTTGGTGGAGATGAAGACTTTACCGGAATTGCTTTTGCCAGCGGGCTGGCCACGATTGATGAAGAAGGGCAGAAGAAACTGGTAACTCTTGCAGAAATGCTGGCAGAACGACCATCTCTGACCCTTGAAATCAGTGGTTTTGCCGACAAAGAGAATGATCCGGATGGGTATCGGCAGGAGCAATTACGACAGATGCTGATTGATGTCAAATGGCGGCAACTTCAAGAATCTGGACAGCTTCAGGAAAGCAAAGATAAAATTGTCATCAGTAACGATGAGTACCCAGAATTATTACTGACGGTTTACAAGGAAGCCGAATTTTCCCGGCCACGTAACTTTGTCGGTATGTTGAAAAAGCTGCCCGAAGCTGAGATGAAAAAAATGCTCCTCGAGCATATTGAGGTTGGTGAAGAACAACTGGAGATGCTGGCAAAGCAGCGGGCAATGAATGTTCGTGATATTCTGGCTGCCAACAACGAAACCATCAAGCATCGGCTGTTCCTCAAAAAAGTCGATATCTATCAGGCAGCAGAAAAAGGACCCGCCAGCCGGGTTGAATTCAATATCAGCAGTAAATAAGAGGAGTCCTGTTTGAAACATTTTTTTTATCTGTTCATTGTTTTGTGTTTTCTGGGAGCCCCAACTCCCGGGGCTGCGGAAGTCCTGCTTGAAGGATCGCTGATACAAAGTGGGTTGCTGCATGGTCGTGTTACACCCGGAACCAAAGTCTACCTGGGTAAGCGCCAACTGCGAGTCACACCTCAAGGTGATTTCATCTGTGGTTTTGGACGTGATGCCCAGCCACAGCAGACACTGACTCTGATCAATCCGGATGGAAGCAGAGAAAAACAACAAATCACGCTCGCACAGCGCCACTACGATATTCAGAGAATCAACGGTATCAGTAAAAAAATGATGCATCCGTCAAAAACAGCACTGAAAAGAATCTCGCAGGAAGCACAACTGGTTGCAGCAGCACGAAAAACCGACAGCAATCGATTTGACTTTCAACACGCATTCATCTGGCCTGTAATCGGGCGGATCAGTGGTGTGTACGGAAGCCAGAGGGTTCTCAACGGTGAGCCCCGCCGCCCCCATTTTGGTATTGATATCGCTGCTCCCAAGGGAACAACCGTCAAAGCCCCTGCAGGTGGCGTCGTTACCCTCGCTCATCCAGGGATGTTCTTTTCAGGAAAAACACTGATTATCGATCACGGCTATGGCCTGTCATCATCGTTCCTCCACCTCAGCAAGATTCTCGTCAAAGTTGGTGAGACCGTCGTGCAGGGACAACCGATTGCCGAAGTCGGTGCAACCGGACGAGTTACCGGCCCGCACCTCGATTGGCGAATTAACTGGTTTGAGCAACGCCTTGATCCAGCTCTCTTTGTCCCGCCGATGGCAGGAAATTAACAACCGATGGCGCGTTTTGAATTAAAGTCAGAGTACCAGCCCTGCGGGGATCAGCCCCGGGCGATTAAAGAGTTAGTCGAAGGGATTGAACGCGGCGACCGCCATCAGGTATTACTCGGAGTGACCGGTTCGGGGAAAACCTTCACCATGGCCAATGTGGTCAATCAGATGCAACGCCCGACACTGGTCCTTGCCCACAACAAAACCTTGGCAGCACAGCTTTATGGTGAATTTAAAGAGCTGTTTCCCAACAATGCCGTCGAATATTTTGTCAGCTATTACGACTACTACCAGCCCGAAGCCTATGTCCCGTCAACCGATACCTTTATTGACAAAGACAGTTCAATCAACGAAGAGATCGATAAATTACGTCACAGTGCCACCCGCTCGCTGCTGTCACGCCGCGACGTGCTGATTGTTGCCTCGGTCAGCTGTATCTACGGCCTCGGTTCTCCCGAAGCGTACTATGGGATGCTGGTCAATCTGCAAGTGGGGATGGAGCTGGATCGCAACAAATTCCTCCATAACCTGGTTGAAATTCAGTACGAGCGCAACGATATCGACTTCCATCGTGGCACCTTCCGCGTCCGTGGCGACAGTGTCGAAATCTTCCCCGCCTACGAGGAAAAGCGGGCGCTACGAATTGAGTTTTTCGGTGATGAAATCGATGCCATCAGCGAGATCGATCCCCTGCGTGGCAAGGTGATTGATCGCCTTGACCGAACCGCTATTTTCCCCGCCAGCCACTATGTCGCCACTAAACCAACCCTGAAACGGGCGATCGGTGAAATTCAGGATGAGCTGCAGGAGCGGATTCAATACTTTCAGGAGTGCAATATGCACCTTGAGGCGCAGCGGATTGAACAGCGGACTCTCTTCGATATCGAGATGATTGAAGAAATGGGTTACTGTCAGGGAATCGAGAACTACTCCCGTTTTCTTGACCGGCGCCAGCCGGGAGAACCGCCATCAACCCTGTTTTCATATCTCCCCGATGATGCACTGATGTTCATTGATGAAAGCCATGTCAGTGTCAGTCAGGTCGGCGGGATGTATCGCGGTGACCGGTCGCGAAAAGAAACTCTGGTCAATTACGGCTTCCGGCTACCGTCGGCACTTGACAACCGTCCGCTGATGTTTGAAGAGTTTGTCGAACGCCAGCCCCAGACCGTCTATGTTTCGGCCACCCCCGCCGATTATGAAATGGAACAGGCCAACGGGGTCTTTGTCGAGCAGGTGATCCGCCCAACCGGGCTGGTTGATCCGCCTATTGAGATCCGCCCCGCAACCGAACAGGTTGATGATCTGATTGGCGAGATCCGCACCACCGTCAGCACCGGTGCCCGGGTGCTGGTGACCACCCTGACGAAACGAATGGCTGAAGATCTGACCGGATATCTGCAGGAGTTGAATATCCGCGTCAACTACCTCCATTCCGATATCGACACCATTGAGCGGATTCAGATTATCCGGGCACTGCGTGAAGGCGAGTTCGATGTCCTGGTCGGAATCAACCTGCTGCGTGAAGGGCTTGATATCCCCGAGGTGGCATTGGTCACCATCCTCGATGCCGACAAAGAAGGATTCCTCCGTTCGGCCCGCTCATTGATCCAGACCTGCGGTCGAACCGCCCGGAATGTCAACGGCCGGGTCATCATGTACGCCGACAAAATTACCAAGTCAATGCAAGCCTGTATCGAAGAGACGGAACGAAGACGGACCAAACAACTCGCCTATAACGAAGAACATGGGATCACTCCGCAGACAATTATCAAGTCGATGAGCTCAATCCTTGATGATCTGAGCGAAAAAGATGATCCCGACATTGCCCTGGTCGCCGAAACAATTGCAGAATACAAGACCCCACGTGAGCTACAAAAACAGATCACGCTGGTAAAAGAAGAAATGCTTGCTGCCGCAGCCGACCTCAATTTTGAAAAAGCGGCACAGTTGCGTGACCAAATGCTGTTACTCGAAAAACAGGAACTGGCACTTCGCTAGCTATTAACTGTAAGACTAGGAGTCGTTATGCCGATTTCATTTTATGAAGCCCGTCAGCTGATTCTCGATACGGTTCCGGTTCTAGCCGTCGAAAGAGTTCCTCTGCTCGAAGCTACCGGGCGTGCTGTTGCCGAAGATATCGTTGCCGATCAACCGCTGCCGGTGTTTAACAACTCCGCAATGGACGGTTACGCCGTCCGGGTCGAAGATTGTCCCATTGGCACAACCCTCCCTGTTGTTGGATATCTTCCCGCTGGAGAGAGCTCCCACGAAGTTGTCAAACCGGGAACAGTGGTCAGAGTGATGACGGGCGCTCCAATTCCCAGCGGGGCAAACGCGGTGATTCCGTTTGAAAACTGTACCGAAGGGGACGACTCCATCACCA
>JAMOPE010000385.1 GCA_027064785.1 Geobacteraceae bacterium | reverse complement strand
AGATCGGCGGCACGCCCGGCGGCCAAATTGATCTGGCGCAGGTGTTCCATCGCCGGAGACTCAATGGTCAAGCGGCGTTGGGCTAATTCACAGTGGCCAATGACGGCCATCAGAATATTATTGAAATCGTGGGCGATTCCACCGGCAAGGACCCCGAGACTTTCGAGTTTTTGTACCTGCAACATCTGCTCTTCAAGCTTTTGCTGCTTGGTGAGTAACCTCTTCCATTGGGTAATGTCTTTGGTCATGGTGAGGACGAAAGTTTCTTCATTCATCTCAATAATGCGTGCTGAAAGCAGACCGATAATGGTCCGGCCATCCTTGCCTTTAAACTTGGCTTCAAGCCCTAGAACTTCTCCCGATTCACGCAGCGTTTTGACCATTTTCTCCCGGTCTCTTTGGTCACACCAGATATTGATTCCTTCACTCATGGTGCTTCTCCCGATGATCTCACTGCGCGACCAGCCGGAAATATCACAGTAGGCCTGATTGATATCGATAAAGCTTCCATCTCCTATGCGGGTTAAGGCAATAGCATCGGGGCTGAGGTGGAACATCTGTGAAAACTTGTTTTCTGAAATGCGCAGGACTTCCTCTGCCTGTTTGCGTTCAGTCGTATCACGGAAGAAACTGTGGTAAGTCCCATCTGACATCATCCGGCTATTCATCTCGACCGGAACGGTTGAGCCGTTTTTGCGGCTTAAGAAACGTTCGGTTTTAACGGTTTTCCCTTGTTTCAATAAATCGTAGCGGAGCGGGACGCGCTGTTGTTCTTCCGGTAAAAAAAGATCTCCCAGATTCATCGATAGGAGCTCCGGACTGTTGTAGCCGGTCAGGATGGTTGCACTTTGATTGACGAAGATAATATTTCCATCGGGATCCCCCATGAAAATTGCATCGGCTGCTGATTCAATGAGTGCCTCGTAGTGGGCGGTACTGTCAACCAGAGTGTGCAGTGACTGTTTTAAACGGCGGTTTTCTTCCTGCAGCTCAAGCCGTTCTCTGAGTAAATCGTCTTTTGACGTCATGACTATTTTTCCCGCTTATCGAAGACAAGGCATGTTTTTATCATTCATTGTTTGTAAATCTACCAGAAGCTGAAGACGAATACAATTTTCAGTGTGATTTGATCTGCTGGCAACAGAGCCCAAGGATAATCAGTAATAACCCGCCAAAAGTTGAAACGAGAATGTGTTCGCCGATGAGAAAATGGATGAAAAGGAGTGAAAGGAATGGTGAGAGGAAAATCAGGTTGCTGAGACGCGCCGTGTTGTTGGTCAGTTTCATCGCCATCAGCCAGAGGACAAAGCAGATCCCCATTTCAATAAATCCAATATATGCGGCACCGAGAAGCCCGCTGAGTGGCGGCATGTGAAATGGTGTTGTTAGCAGGTAATAGGCGAAGATAAATGGCAGGCTGCAAAGGGTATTAAGAAAGAGACCTGAGACAGGATCACGGCTATCCCGGGTGCTGAAAATCCAGTAAAGAGCCCAGATGACAGTACTGCATAATGCCAGTGCAACTCCGAGTGGGCTTGTGAAATGGAGGCTGAACGGGTGTCCTTCGGTTGAGATCAGCACAACACCAAAGTAACTGATCAAAAGTGCCAGCCATTGTGGCCAGCCGATTTTCTGTTTCAAAAGTGGGACGGCAAGAAGTGAGAGGGTGATTGCCCAGGTATAGTTGATTGGCTGCGCCTGCTGTGCCGGAAGAAGGTCGTAAGCTTTGAGTAATACCAGATAATAAAGGAACGGATTGAGTATCCCCAGAACGATGGAAAGGAGATATTCCTGTCGGCTACATTGGAATGCCTGATACAGTTTTCCCTGATATGCGAGGATTCCTCCGAGGAGTATGATCGCGAAGACGCTTGAATAGAGAAGGAGTTCGGTCGGCGAGAAATGGCGTAGAGACAGTTTAAATGCTGAGGCAATGGTTGACCAGAGGAGAACGGCACCAAGCCCTAGGAAAAGGGCTTTACGTTGACCGTTCATGCCGTTGCTCCGGCGGGAGTGCGACCTTTCGTGACTAATATGAGTAATCCGGCAAAAATCAGGCTGATGCCGAAAAATGCCTGTGGGTTCAGTTGCTCACCCAAAACAAGAATCCCCAGTGTCGCTGCTGTCATTGGTTCGGCAAGGGAGAGGGTGACCGCAGTTCCAACCTGAATTGTTTTCAACCCGCGGGCGAACAGCCAGTACGAAAGTGCCATCGTTGCGATACCAAGGTGGAGGGCAACCCCGATTGTGCGTGGTTGCAGCAGCCAGTTGACATCGGCATTAAAAAGGAATGGAGACAGCAGTAATGCCCCAATACAGACAACCGCAGTCATAATGGCGTTGGGGGACTGTTTTTCGAGCAATCCTTTAATCATCAGTGTGTACGCTGCGTAGGAGACACCCGCTCCCAGGGCCAGAAAAATCCCGACTGGATCAATGGCGATATCACCTCCGCTGAAGCTGAGCAGGGTGCAGCCGATAATGGCGAGGAGTGTCGCGAGAAGCCAGCGTCGCCCCGGTTTTTCACCCCGAAAAATCAACCCAAGCAAGCCCCCGGCAATCGGTGCACTGCCGATCCCGACAATTGTTCCAACGGCAACACCGGTTTTTGCGACCGCAGCAAAGAAGCACAATTGATAACTGGCGGTAAATATGGCCGCCATAAGAATCGGCAAGGAGAACCAGTCACGAATATCCCCGATTTCTCCACTTTTAATGACCAGCAACAGCAGAGCAATTCCACCGATTAAAAGTCGCAGTGCACCAATCACCATCGGGTCATAGCCCTGCGGTGCGAAAGCCTGGGACGTGCCGGTTGTTCCCCAGAGCAAAGCCGCTCCAATAATGAACCAGTGCCCGGAAAGTGGGGTTTTATGTTGAGTTACCGGGTGGCTCACTGTTCGGAATTCCTCTGTAGGTGAAATTGTTTCATCTGGTATTTCAGCGGGCGTTGCAAGAGTGCAATCGCCAGCAGCCGGGCCGCAACATAGGCGACTGATGCTGCGATGGCTCCCGATACGGGGAAGTATAGCATTGCCACCAGTAAGACCAAAAAGATTCCGCCAGCTTCGGTCGCAGTCGAGATGGAGATCGGTTTCGTCCTGCGGGTAATAATCAGCATGGTTCGCTGAAAGCAGATCAAAATTGTTAATGCCGGGAAAATTGCCATAATCTGCAATGGCGGAATCGCAAACTGTGTCAATGTTTCACTCAATCCTGAAAGGTCGGAAAACCAGATATGGCTGAGAGGGGTGAAGGCAATCAGACTGAGTCCGCCTGAGGTTACCACTCCGATGGCAATGGCGAAGTTCCTGACTTTTTTATAGTTATCCCAGTTTTCACCCAGCAGCGCAATGGCGACTTCCTGATAAGAGAGTCCGATCGCCCGAAAAATAAACGTGAGACCGTAAATGACCGGCATAACCGCCAGAGATTCCAGCGGGTCGCGGCACTTACCAAGGAAAAATGTGACCAGCGGGTGAACTGACAGGGCAATGAACGGCGTGAGTGCTAGGGGAAGGTAATATCCTCTTATGTCCCGGTAGCTCATCTGTTGCTCTAGGTCCGGTTCAATCTGTAGCACTTCATGGATGGACCGGTGTGCCAGAAGGCGGGTGAGAAGTGCCTCTGCTGCAACGCCTCCGGCTAAGGCAATCCCACCGATAACCGCTCCGGGAAGGGAGCTGGAGGTGTAGCAAAACAGGGCGATCCCTCCCATCGTCAGAAGCCTTGATAGCGTCGCAATGACAATTCTTCGGGTCTGGTGGCGGGTGATCAGTAAACCCTGATAAAAACGTCTCATGCCGATTGCCCCCGGCCAGGGAAGAAGACACAGCAGGGTCGTGTGGACTAGGTTGGCAATGCTATCTGGGAGTCCGACCAGGGTGTGGACAAAGAGATTGAAAATCGGCGGGATCAAAAAAATCATCAGGAGCAGGGTGACTCCGATACTCAGAACCACCGAGAAATTTCGCAGCTTCAGGTAACTGTCCCGATCTTTACAAAGAGCGGTACTGGCGCTCATCAGCATAATGATTGGTGATTCGGCGATTAGGGCAAAAGCGTAGGCGACTCCATAAGCAGCAAGATTGACTTTTTCATCTGCCAGCCGGGCGATGATGGAAGCCAGAAACGGCCCTTCGACCGACATCATCATCCAGGTGACGGCCAGGGGAAGCCAGAAGTGAAAAATCTGACCGTAGCTGAGTGGAGCTTTGTTTTTCATTGAATTGGATCCGCTGTCCCGGAAAGTTTAACCACCGACGGTTGCTGTTAGACCGTGAGCAGCAAAGCAGTCGATGGCTTGCTGCAGGTTTGTTTCATTGGGTTCACGCAGGTTGTCAGCCAGGTAGCGTTCCCCAAGTTTCTGATATTTGTGAGTGGCTATATCATGATAGGGGAGGAGATTGACACCCTTTTTCTCTCCGGGGAGCTGGCTGACGAATTCTGCCGTCGCCGTTAGATTGTCGGGGTCAGCATTGACCCCTTTGATCAGCGGAATCCGGATCAGAATTTCGCTACCGGTGGCGGCGAGTGTGGTCAGGTTCTTCAGGATCAACGTGTTGTCAACTCCGGTATATTCCTTGTGCTTTTCTGAATCCATCAACTTGAGATCGTAAAGAAACAGGTTCGTTTGTTCGGCGATTTTGAGCAGGGTTTCTGTTTTAACCAGACCGCAGGTATCGATGGTACGGTGGATCTGTCGCTCTCCGCACTGCTCAAGAATGTTGCCAAGATATTCGGGGTAGAGGAGGGGCTCTCCCCCAGAAAAGGTCACCCCGCCACCCGATTGATCAAAGAGAGGACGTTCTTTTTCGATAATTGTCAGCAACTCCGGAATCGATTTGGTTTTCCCCGAGATTTCTGTCGCCAGTGTTGGACAGACGTCAGCACACCTGCCGCTTAAGTCACAGCGTTGCGGATCGGTAACAATTCCACTGGCAGTCAGTTTGCATGCCTGGTTTGGACACGCTTTGACACATTCCCCACAACCGATACATTTCGCCGGGGTGAACATCTTTTGTGGCTGCGGTGAAATGCTTTCGGGGTTGTGACACCAGACACACGACAGCGGACACCCCTTGAAAAAAACAGTGATACGGATACCGGGGCCGTCGTTGATGGCGTAGCGTTTTATGTCGAAAATCAGGGGCTGCTGCATAATGATATCATCTAATATTAGCCACCAAATGCACCCAGAAAGATCAAAAGATTAACGGAGAGGCGCTGAGGAGGAGAGTAAAAGAGAAAAAAAACGTTTTTGAGCTTTTAAAACCAAAAAGTGCTTTTGAACTTTCTTTCCATCTCTCTGTCTCTGCGCCTCTCCGTTGAAAGGTTTTCTTGGAGTCTTGGTGGCTCTCAATGTTTTAAAATGCTTCGTTTTCGGTCCGCTCAATGACTTCCTGCTGCAAATCAGCATTCATATCGTTGAAGTAATCGCTGTACCCGGCCATCCGCACCAGAAGATCCTTGTAATCCTCGGGATTTTCCTGTGCGGCATAGAGAGTTGCGGTATCGACAATGTTGAATTGGATATGATGACCGCCGAGGGTGAAGTAGCTGCGGATCAGCTGGCCGAGTTTTTTGATATCTTCATCTCGTTTCAGCAGGCTGGGAAGGAAGCGCTGATTGAGCAATGTTCCGCCCGACATGGTGTGGTCGAGCTTTGTCAGCGAACGAATCACTGCCGATGGGCCGTGAGTGTCGGCCCCATGGGATGGAGATGTCCCGTCAGAAATCGATTTTCCGGCAAGCCGCCCGTTGGGGGTGGCACCCATCACCTTGCCGAAATAGATGTGGCAGGTCGTCGAGAGCATATTGAGGTGGAACGTTTCGCCTTTGACGTTGGGTTTGCCTTCAATCGCCGCAAGCAGGTCATCATAAATTTTCAGTGCAATGTCATCGGCATAATCGTCGTCATTACCGAAAAAGGGGGTTTTGTTGATGATTGTCTGACGGAGGAACTCCTCACCCTCAAAGTTTTTCGCCACGGCATCAAGAATCTGGACCATAGTGAAATTCCGATCTTCAAAGGCGTGTTTCTTCAATGCGGCCAGACTGTCGGTGACGGTGCCGAGGCCGGTACACTGAATATAATTGGTGTTGTAGCGCGGACCAGCGTCATAATAGTCTTTCCCTTTGCTGATGCAGTCCTCAATAACCACAGAAAGGAATGGTGCCGGGGCATACTTGGCGAACATCCGGTCAATGTAGTTGCTGACGCGGATTTTAGTATCGACAATATAGTTGAGCTGCTTAACGAAGGCTGCGTAGAGTTCATCATAGTCTTTGAAATCGCGCGGATCACCGGTTTCGATGCCGACCTGTTTACCAGTCACCGGATCGACACCGTTGTTCAGGGTGATTTCGAGGATCTTCGGGACATTCAGGTAGCCGGTGAGGATGTACGCTTCTTTGCCGAAGGCTCCGACCTCGATACAGCCGCTGCAGCCCCCTTCACGGGCATCACGTAAAGATTTCCCCTGACGCATCAGTTCAACGGTGTAAACATCGGGATTAAAGACCGATGGGTAGCCGTGTCCCTGGCGAATCACTTTGCAGGCAGCGTGGAGAAAACGGTCAGGGGTCTTGCTGCTGATGTGAACAGCATTACCCGGCTGGAGGATGTGGAGCTCTTCGATGACTTCGAGCATCAGGTACGAAACATCACTGACGCCGTCTTTTCCGTCGCCGGTAATCCCGCCGATGTTGATATTGGTGAAATCGTTGTAGGTGCCACTCTCACGGGCGGTAATCCCGACTTTGGGTGGTGCCGGATGGTTGTTGACTTTGATCCAGAAGCAGCACAGCAGCTCTTTGGCCTGTTCGCGAGTCAAGGTCCCGGCGGCAATCCCGGCTGCGTAAAATGGTGCCAGGTGCTGATCGAAGTGACCCGGATTCATCGCGTCCCAGCCGTTCAGCTCGGTAATTGTCCCGAGGTGGACGAACCAGTACATCTGGATTGCTTCATGGAAAGTACGCGGGGCGTTGGCAGGAACCCGGCGGCACACTTCAGCAATTTTTTCCAGCTCTGCTTTGCGTTGTGGATCGGTTTCATTAGCCGCCCGCTCTTCCGCCAGATCGGCGTGGCGTTCCGCAAAGACGATGACTGCATCGCACGAAACATCCATCGCTTTCAGCTCTTCAAATTTGTCGGTTGCTTCGGGATCGTTGAGAAAATCGAGGGCTTCGATTTCGCTGGCAATCTGTTTTTTAAAATCGAGCATCCCCTTGTGATAAATCTGTCCATCAAGGGCGGTATGACCGGGGGCACGCTGCTCCATAAATTCGGTAAACAGCCCTGCTTCATAAGCTGCTTTCCA
>JAMOPE010000384.1 GCA_027064785.1 Geobacteraceae bacterium | reverse complement strand
ATAAGGAAGATGTTGCCACTGACAGCCACCACACTCCCCCGCAACCGGACACACCGGCTGCTGCCGGACTGGAGAGGGTTGAACAACCTCACAGATTTCAGCTTCAAGAAAGGATTTTTTTATTCTTGTGACACGGCAACTGACAATATCACCGACAGCCACATGGGGAATAAAGACAACCCGCCCGGCATGACGAGCCAGCCCGGCACCACCGTTAACTAGGGTTTCAATGGTCAATGGCGGCACCAGGTCTGATATTTTAACGGAAGACGCGTCGGACAAACTGCCTACCCCTGCTTTGCAAGAAAGACGTTATCATCAAACTTGAGCGTCGCAAAATAATCGTCAAGAGTCTCTTCACGGCGAATCAACTGAACCGAACCATCGGCCCGCAGCAGCAGTTCTTTAGGACGTAGCTTGGCATTGTACTGGAAACCCATTGCATGACCGTGAGCACCGGTATCGTGAATCACCAGAATGTCACCTTCATCAATTTTCGGCAATTCCCGCTGAACCGCAAATTTATCGTTATTCTCGCACAGAGAACCCACAACATCGTAAACCTGATCTTTCGGTACATTTTCTTTACCGATAACATCAATATGGTGATAGGCATCGTATAATGCCGGGCGCATCAACGCTGACATACAGGCATCAACACCAATATAATTGCGATAAATATTTTTGTAATTGATTGCCGAGGTGACCAAACAACCGTGCGGCCCCGTCATAAAACGGCCACTTTCCATGTACATCCGCGGGACATAACTGTGCTTCTCGCGGAAGGCTTTAAACTGCTCTTCAATTTCGGCAGCCATGGCAGCAATATCGAGAGGAGCCTGATCAGGTTGATACGGAATTCCAACACCACCACCAATATTGATAAACTCAAATTGTATCCCCAGCTCCCCTTCGACCAGTTCGACGATTTCAAGCATCATCCGGGCCGTTTCGACCATGTAGGTGTAATCGAGTTCATTTGATGCCACCATGGTATGAACACCAAAACGTTTGGCACCCCGCTTTTGTGCCTGACGATACGCATCAACCACCTGATCATGGGTTACCCCATACTTTGCTTCCACCGGGTTGCCGATAATCACATTGCCGGTCCGACGCGGTCCCGGATTATAACGAAAACAGATCAGTTCCGGAAATTCAGGAACCTTATCAATCAGAGAAATATCGTCAAGATTGAGGATGCAGCCCCCATCCGCCGCCGCAACTTCAAATTCGGTCTGATTGGTGTTGTTTGAGGTGAACATGATATCTTCACCCCGTCCGCCAACCTGACGGCTGAGAACCAGCTCTCCGATGGAGCTGCAGTCAAACCCAAAGCCCATATCGAACATCAGTTTAAGAATTTCCGGGTTCGGCAGTGCCTTGACTGCGTAATACTCACGAAACCCTTCGACCCCGGCGAACAGCTTTTTCAGATTTTCACCGGTTTCGCGGATACCAACCTCATCATAAACATGAAATGGGCTGCCAAAGTGCTCAACTAACTGTTCAGCGATCGGGAACAAACGTTCTTTGAAACTTTGCGACATAGGCATGGAAAACTCCTCAACTGTGTTTAAAACGACTTAAATCAATTTTTCTGGTTTCTTTAACTGTGTTCAAAACGATACTGGTTTTGGTCTGGTGAACCCCTTCCAAAGGGCAGATTTCATCAGCGAGGACTCGACCAAGCTCAGCATTGTCAGCAACCCGTAACTTCAGTAGATAGCCATCGTCACCGGCAACCTGATGAACATCCTGAACCCCGGTGACCGCCGCCAAGGAATCGGCCAGCACAGCACGACACGATGATTGAACACTCACCTGGACAAAGGCCATCAAGCCTTGCTGAAATGGCTCAGGATTGAGACGAACTTCATACCCCTCAATGATGCCACGATCCTCGAGTTTACGAATACGCTCAAGCACTGCCGAAGGAGCCATTCCAATCTGCCGGGAAACTTCAGCATTGGGGATACGCGCCTTTTCCTGAAGAATTTCCAGAATTTTATAATCAATATCGTCAATCATTCTTTTTATATCCATAAAAAGAGAATATTATTCTTTATATCTGCCTGTCAAGCCGAAGAATTGTTTTTTAAAAAATAGAGTATGGCACAAAGAACCTTCAGAGAGGTCATAACCGGCGGAGAAAAGAGTTCGTATGGAAAGGAAGAAAGTCAGACGAGGCCAATAACTTTTGCAATGAGATAACCGGAGTAACCGACATAAATTGCCAACAGGATAATGCCTTCGGTTCGTGAGATCTGTTTCTGCCCATTTTTACCGGAACGCACCAGAAATAACGCAGCCGTCAGAATTCCCATCAACAGACAGTCACGGTAGAGAACAGCTGGCTCAATTTTTAAAGGTTGAATCGCTCCGGCAATACCGACAACGGCAAGCGTATTAAACAGGTTGGAACCGATAACATTGCCGATGGCAAGGTCGTGCTCCCCTTTACGGGTTGCGGCAATTGCCGATGCCAATTCAGGGAGTGATGTCCCGATAGCAACAACAGTCAGACCGATAATCAGATCGCTGACCCCAAAACCACGGGCTATTTCAACCGCCCCCCACACCAGAATCCGTGAACTGACAACCAGCAATGCCATTCCAATGATGACCCAGACAATTGCCATCCGCAACGACATCGGATGGTCTTCGAGATGTTCATCGACATCACTGGCAAGGTAATCATTGCGCTGGCGCAAACCGAGGAGAATCCACCAGGTCATGATCGCGGCAAAAACGCCAAGGAGAATAACTGCATCTGTGCGGCTGAGAAAAAGGTCAGCCAGAAGAACTGCCGCCAGAACAGTCACGACAAAAAGGACAGGAAGTTCTTTCTTTAAAACCCCCGACTTTAATGTAATCGGGCCGAGAAGAGCCGTCACACCGAGGATTAGAGCGATGTTAGCAATATTTGAACCGTAAGCATTCCCAAGAGCCAGCCCCGGATTCCCTTCAAGCGCCGAAATAGCGGAAACAACCATTTCCGGTGCTGACGTCCCGAACCCGATCACTACCATTCCGATCAACAGCGGCGACATCCCCGCATAACGCGCAGTTGCAGCAGCACCATCAATAAATCGATCGGCACTCCATACAAGGAGAACGAGCCCACCCATCAAAGCCAAAGCAGGAAGCATCAAAGTCATAAAAGCCTAGTCGTCAATCAACGAGATAAAAATAGGCTGGGGACAGAATGGAATTCTATCCCCAGAGAAAAACTTGATTTTTTTAAAACCCGAACCGGGTCTCAGCGCCGCGGGCCTCAGCCATAAACCGGACCACAACTTGCTTTACGTGCATTTAATGCTTTCTGACGCCGTTTCTCAAGAAAAACCCGATCTTGTTCGAGGTGACATTTTTTATATTTAAGTCCACTGCCACACCAGCAGATATCATTCCTTTGCGGCAGCAAATCGGGCGGAGCCTGCCCCAAGTTTTCTTCAACCTCTTCTTTTTTAAACAAACGACTAAACAAACCCATAGCGATACTCCTGAAAAGGATTTTTCTAAATTTCAATCAAAGGGAATATATAAAAAGTTGCGGCGACAAACAAGGCCGCATTATGCTCAACGTTCGAAAACAAGATCAGGCCCTCTCGCTGGGCAAGCAACCGAGAATAAAACCGACCAAAGCACCAAACAGAGCCCCCGACCAAGGGCTGGAAGAGGCACCTCAGGTACTACCGGCACATTGACCAAGGTAACCCAGCAACGCACCGAAGATAACGCCGATAACGGTCATCAGGACAATCTTTAAAAGTTTCTTTCTCATTCAGCCTCAGGAATAGTTTTCTTAGTTGTTTCTGAAGATTTAACTTTTTCCGGAGAGGGATAAAACGATAAAATGAGAACAGCAAACGGACCAAGAAACAACCCGACACCAAACCAGAGATAAGGGTTTTTCCCCTTACTCACAGCAACAGAGTAAGCCGCACAGCCAAAAACAATAATCATCAAAACAAAGGTCAACATGTCAATCTCCTGAAACAGGTGGCGATCAGCGGAATACCCCGAAAGCAAGATACAAAAAACCCATCAGCACAGCAAAGATCACCAGCAGAAATACTGCTCTGGCAATCAGTTTAGCAACAAATTCACCAACGGAAGGCGGTTTGTTCCTATCCAAGATAAAAGACCAGAAAAGCGCAGCCACACACACAACAGCAACACCAACACTATAAACCTCATACGGCGTTATTTCTTGAAACATAGGGGGTATTCCTTCCATAACTCAGAAGGCTTATAAAAACCCAGACAACATCTATTGTCTACACAAAAAAACTCCAACCAGCATAGGTCGCTGGTTGGAGTTTTACCAGACCCTCTGTTTTTTTTAAAGTGAAGTCTCAATCAGCAAGCAGCTCAAACTGTATCCATAACAATCGCAACATCTGCTGCATGGAGTGTCCAGGTTTCGACTGAAACTTCAGGAACAACCGTGACAGCCTGAGTGTGTCATCAGCAAAGCAACAATCATTATTTTTTATCTACTATATGTTGGAATTTATTTGATTTAAAGAATTTTTCATGAATAATTGATCGCAACAGATTACCGGCATCAACCGGACAGAGGAACGCTATTCATGAATATCACTGTCAGTTTACACGGTGTTTTCAGGATCGACCGATTCAAATTGAAAATACTTGAATATCCCGAAGGATGTTGCGTGCAAAAAGTTATTGACGATCTTCAGATTCCCGCTACACTGCTGGGAACGACCCTGATTAACAAAGTCCATGCAAAGTCGTCTGATATTCTACACGACGGCGACACGCTGATGATTCTTCCCCTGCTTGAAGGGGGTTAACCACTCGAGCTGAGGAATATCCATGAAAATCGAAACGACCGATCCCGTTAATCATCCTGAACTGATCTCCTACCGCCGCTGCACCATCAATCTAAAAACGGGAAAACAACAGTGGAAAGATGTCCCCTGTCGCAACCTCGAAGATGTGCTGGGCGGTTTTGGTCGATCATTTCAAATGCTGGCTGAGCGTGAAATCAAGGCAGCCTATTGCCCTGAAAACCCACTGATTATCAATACCGGACTTCTGACCGGCAGTAGTGCCATGACCGGTCTGCGGACATATTTTTCAAGTTACAGCCCGATCAAAGGATCAAAAGCAGGTCTGCCAGCCGCTATGTGGTCGGCTGGTAGCGGAAAGTTCGGTGCCAAGTTCAAATGGGCCGGGCTTGACGAACTGATCCTGGAAAACTGTGCTGATACTCCTCAGTATATTGTTATCAGAGAAACTGGCAGCGGGCCACACATCGAGTTGAAACCGGCAGAACACCTCCTTGGTCTTTCGACCCACGATAAAATCATGACCTTACATAAAGAGTATCCCGATGCTCACTTTGCTGCCATCGGTCAGGCAGGTGAAAACTGGCAGAATGTCTACATGGGATCGGTCGCCTTATCGACGGTCAATCAACTGAAATCGGGGGACGATAAATTACGTTTTGCCGGGCGTGGCGGCATGGGCAGTATCATGGGCTATAAAAATATTGTTGCCCTCGTTGCTCAAAGTACCGATAAGCACACTCCGATCACCCCGGAAGTAAAAGCTGTCCATACTCAGGTCATTAAAGGTGGAGGTGCAGCACGACTGCAACCCATCAAGCGTGGTGGAGGTGGAGGCACCTGGGCGGCCTACGATGTTATGCAACCTTTCCACGCCGTCCCGGTTAACAATTATCGCCCGCAGGGGAATGACCTGCCGGAAAAGTTGTTTCGAGAAAATGTTGAAAAGGAGTACGACATAGAATCTGCGGCCTGTCACCGCTGTGGGATCACCTGCCATAACTATATCTACGACAGAAAGGACGATGGCAGCCGCGGTGACTTTATTGCAAAATTTGACTATGAACCGCTTAATCTCCTTGGAACCAATATCGGAATTCACGACGCAGGTCAGGCCGGTCGACTTATCCATCTGTGTGATAACTACGGCGTTGATGCCATCTCTATGGGTGTTACGATTTCCTATACCCTCTCCTACAATGAACGTCATCCAGAAAAGCCACTTTTTAACGGTGCGGTGTTTGGTGATTACGATAAAATCCGGGAACTGATTATCCAGGCTGGGGAAGGAAAGCTGCTGGATATTGGTCAAGGATCGATGCGCCTGTCAGAGCAGACTGGTGAGACCGGCTACGCCTATCACATTAAGGGGCTTGAGATTGCTGCCTACCTGCCGGAGACGAACCCTGGATACTGCTGGGCGATCGCGGGTGGTCACATGTCGATGGGTTCGTACGGTACATTAATCCGTGAAGGACTCTCTGATGTCGATTCGTGGGTAAAAGTCATCACCGAAGATAAACTGCATATCGTCGGGTTCGATTTAATCGGGTTGTGTAAGTTTTTTGATATTACTCAAGGGATTGGAACCGATAAAATCACAACAATCCTCAAAAGCGATTTCAACCTCGATATCGATCCATTAAAAATAAAGGAAGCCGTCCGCCGCTCTTTCCTGCTGGGAATGGCACTGGAATTTCGTCAGGGATATACAAAATCTGATTTCAGCTTTCCCGCAGAGGTGGCAAATGAACCTAACCCGAATATCGAATTACCCAATATCAGCAACCCAAATTTCATGAATGAACTGGCAGAGAAAGTCTGGGCTGTTTTTGATAAAGAATTGGCTGATATGATTTGAGATTTCAGACATTGGTATACGTGGAGCACAGATGAGGAAAGGGTATATTTTTCTGTACTCCACTTTCTACCTCTCCCCAACCTGCTGATTTAACTGACATAATTTTCTCTGTCAAAACCACCATACTTATTGACTATTTTCCTCAACTATTATATTCTCACGCTTATTGATATTCATTTTCAACTTCACATTTATAGATTACAGGAGTTAGATCCATGGCAAAATCGCTACGTCAAATCGTCTCGGGAGAGAAAGCCAGAATCGTCAGTGTCTCAGCCGAGGGAGAAATCGGCCGCCGTTTACGTGACATGGGGTTATCGCCCGGGACAGAAATTGAAATTCTCGGTCGAGCACCGCTGAAGGACCCTGTCTCTATCCGCCTGAAGAACTATACTCTGACCTTGCGTAACAGTGAGGCCGACTACATCAGCGTAGAACCCCTGGAGGCGTAAGATGACTGCTGAAGAAAAAATCTGGCGTCTGGAAAAAACCCCAAAAGCAACAATTGCTCTGGCGGGCAATCCTAATTCGGGGAAAACCACCCTGTTTAATGCTATCACCGGGTCACGTCAGCATGTCGGAAACTATCCGGGAATTACAGTTGAGCGCAAAGAAGGGACACTGATTGTCAACAATACCCAC
>JAMOPE010000383.1 GCA_027064785.1 Geobacteraceae bacterium | reverse complement strand
GCAACAACTGCCCCCTCATCCGCCCTGTCGGGCACCTTCTCCCCAATGGAGAAGGAAACAATGAGTAGCAACTGAAAGTCTTGGACTAAAGTCCATGGTTTTCACCAGCGTGATGGGACAATAAAAATCCTTTGCAAACGATAACGCAAAGGACATGCCAGTTTTAAGTATAGCGAAAACAGGGGGAATTTGTAATTTAACGGAAGATAACGGCAGAATTTTGCTGATCTCACTGACCGAATCGGCAATTTTTTGCCTATCGGTTCATAAAATCGGCAGTGCTAGGTCGTCAGTCTTTCACTGATCAATCTGGAGATAATTTTTACGTTCAAGACAATATCGAGCCATTTTTTCATTCAAGGTTCGGCGGGGCAGGTCCAGGGCATCCATAACCGCCTGGATATCACCATGATAACGAGTCAATGCCTGTTCAAGAAGAAGACGTTCATGTTGTCGCATCAGGTGCTGGAGTGACGTCATCTCAGTATTTATGGTTGTTGAAGAGGGGTGTCGAAGAACAGTCGCCAGTCGCTGCCCCTGCGGCAGGGACGAAAGAACATAGCGTTCAGCAATATTCTTCAATTCCCGAACGTTCCCCGGCCAACGATAATTCATCAGCAATCCGATATCAGAATCAAGCAATGAAACCTCCGGTCGATTGTAGGCAGCTGCCGCCTGGACTGCAAAGTAATCGAACAGGAGCAGGATATCATCACCCCGGTCCCTTAAAGGCGGAACTCGCAGTTCGACGACGTTGATTCGATAATAGAGATCATTGCGAAAGGTCCCGTTCTGACATTCGGCAAGCAGATCTTTACTGGTCGCACTGATCAGACGAATATCAAGCGGCTGTGTCTCGTTGCTTCCGATTCTGACAACCTCACGTTCCTGTAACGTTCTCAAGACTTTGACCTGAAGGGGAAGGGGCATCGTCCCGATCTCATCAAGAAAAAGAATCCCACCCTGCGCATATTCAAACCGCCCGATCCGCTGCCGTTCAGCCCCGGTAAAGGCCCCTTTTTCATGGCCAAACAATTCACTTTCAAAAATATTTTCAGGAATTGCTCCGCAGTTGACAGGAACATATTTGCCTTTTCGGCGTGGTCCGAACTCATAAAGGCAGCGGGCAACAATCTCCTTTCCCGTCCCCGTCTCACCCTGTAAAAGAACAGGAGCATCGGTATCAATCACATCAAGAATCTCTTCACGCAACCGGCGAATTCCCGCACTGTTACCGATCAGTTTCTGCTCAATCCCACCGGAATCAGCAAGCTGGCTGCGTAAATCACGGTTTTCCATAACCAATCGACGCTTTTCGCAGGCACGCTGGACAACATCAAGCAACCTCGCTGGTTCAAAGGGTTTTTCAATGAAATCGTACGCCCCCTGCCGCATTGCCTCAACCGCCATCTGAACATCACCATGGGCTGTCACCAGAACAACCGGGACATCAGCATCCAATCGATTCAAGCGGTTCAGAAATGCCATGCCGTCCATCTTCGGCATTCTGATATCACTGACCACAACACCATTAAAACTGGCGGTCAGCTGATCCAGAGCGGTCAACGCATCAGGAAAACTCACCACCTCATAACCCGACAGTTCAAGCCACTGCGATGTTGCAACCCGCATTTCTGCATCATCATCAACCAGATAAACCTTGTTGATTTTATCAACCATGAATCATTCCCCTTCTGCTCCGGAAGCCACCAATGGCAAACAAATCAGAAATTGTGCACCACCGCTATCAAGATTCTTTACCTGAATTGACCCACCCAGATCGGTCACAATCCGATACGATATGGATAATCCAAGCCCCAACCCCTCTCCAACTTCCTTCGTCGTAAAAAACGGGGTAAACAACTCCTCAATGGCATTAGCAGCAATCCCGCTACCGCTATCACTTATGATGATTTCGGCAGTCCCGTTGTGAGCCACAACTGTGACCCCCAGTTGACGTTGCTGACAGTCGCGCATAGCATCAACGGCATTGCGGAGAACGTTCACCAGCACCTGCTTGATCCGCACCGGATCACCGGTGACCAACAGTGGTTTCAGCGGAAGATTTTTTTCTACTTTTATTGCAAACTCACTAAACAGAGGGGCTGTCATTGAGAATGCGCCATCGAGACATTCCTGCAGACATACCCGTTCTCTGGCAACAGGTGTTTTATGAGCAAATGTTTTGAGTTGTGTTGTTATTGATGCCATATGATCTGTCATTCTTGACACAGCTGATAATGTCTCTTTCACCCTTTCGGTATCATTCCGTTCAAGCAGCAGGCAACCGCTGGCCGCATGGGTTCGAATCGCCGAAATCGGCTGATTCAGCTCATGAACAATCCCTGCTGCCATGTGCCCGAGAGCGGCAAGCTTTCCCGCCTGAACCAGCTCGGTCTGAGTGTCACGTAGCACTTTCTCGGTTCGACTTCGTTCAGCAATCTCCTCCTGTAACCGAACGTTTATCTTTTTCATTGCCTCAGCTTCACGAGCTTTGCGACGAGATAATTGTTTCTGACGCCTTTCTCTGGCATACAGACCAATCGCCAGAACCAGCATCGCCAGAACCGTTCCAATAACAGCAACTGCTTTACTCCGCTCCAGAACCGGGGTAAGTGGAGAAACATGATGCAGCTGCCAATCCATTGCAGCAAGACGACGAGACAGCAGCAAATAAAGCTTCTTTTCAAAACGGACAATCCGTTGGCCTTCTCCAAGGACTTCAACTGTCTCCAAAGGGAGAAGGTCCAGTGGCTGCTGACCGTACTGTCGTCCGGCAAGAATCAGATTACGCTGTCCCTCCGACAATGGTGCCAATGTCCGGTATTTCCAATCACTGCGACTGGACAGAAACAGAACCCCGTTGGCATCACTGACAAGAACTGTTTCTCCCCCTTCCCGCCAATCGTCCTGCAGCGGAGTCAGATCCACTTTGACAACAGTCGCACCAAGAAACTTCCCATTACTCTGAACAGGGTGGGACATAAAATAGCCGGGGTGGCCTGTTGTAACGCCAATCGCAAAAAAACGTCCCTTCTTTCCGTCTTTAGCATCGGTAAAATAGGGTCTGAAACCATAATTCTGTCCGATAAAGCTCAATGGTTCCCGCCAGTTGCTAGCAGCCAAGGTGTCCCCAACTGAGTTCATGACATAAAGAGCCTCGGAACCAGCCTCAGAATTCAAAGATTCCAGATACCGATTGACCAGATCAAGATTAAACGAAGTCTGCAAAAGTATTTTGACATCGGCATTACGCGAGAGGATAAAGGGAATGTAAGCATAGCGGCTGAGAGCTTCACGCAGGGTCCCGGAATAAAGGGCCAACCGCTCTTTACCAATTTTGATACGTCTGTCCAGGGCATCGTTGTAAGTCCAGCGGGTCACTTGCCAAACCAGCCCGGTTACCAGAAGAATTCCTAGCAAGACAGCCCACCAAGGGACACTATTTTTGAGAAATTTTGGTAGAGATATGCAGGAGCGAGGCACCGTCATGGATTTCAGGATTTCACACTGATGACAAATTTCAAATAACGTCCTTCAGGAAAACTGACTGAGCAGGGAAAATCTTCGGGCTGACCGCTGGTAAAAATTGTTTTCAAATCACTATCCGCCTGCAACGCACCACGCCGCAATTCTTTGAAATAATCATCGAGTGAGACCTTTTGATGATTGCTTGAGGTGATCAGCAATCCGCCCTGCTCCAGCAGCGGTAATGTTGCAGCAGCCAGTTTCGTTGTCCCTCCGTGGGTCGAAAAACGACTTTTTTTGGTCGTTGAGAATGATGGCGGATCAAACAGAATAATATCAAAGCGGCACTGCTGTTCCTGCATACGAGCCAGTTCCGCAAAAACATCGCCAACAATAAATTCATGCTTCTTGGGGTTAAGCCGGTTGATGGAAAAATTATCTCTGGCAACCTGCAGGTATTTCTTAGAAACATCGACGCTAACCACCCGCTTTGCCCCTGCAGCTGCCGCAGCAACAGAAAAAGCACCGGTAAAAGCAAACAAATTCAACACCCGCTTTCCGGCAACTCTCCCCATCAACTCCTGACGGTTACGGCGCTGATCAGGAAACAACCCGGTATTCAACCCCTCACGCAAATCGACCAGATAAGTCAAACCATTCTCGACAACCGGCAATGGAACAGAAGCTGCTGACCCGGCAATCAAGCGACTGTACTCTTTACCCTTTTTCTGAGCTTCAAGGGCACGGGTTTCCTGCGGACGCAGCTTACGATAAATTCCCTTGGGCTGAAAAACACTCTGCAATGCCGCAGTTAATTTATCGAGATGACTATCCCACGCCGGAGTATAGAGTTGCAGCATCAGATAATCACCGTAACGATCAACCGTCACACCGGGTAAACCATCACCCTCACCATTGAGCCATCGATACGCATCAGTGTCTTCAAGTCCGGCATGGTGGCGGAGTTGCTTGGCTTGCTGCAGCTTTTTCTCCAGCCATTCCCGAGTCAGTTGGAACTTTCCGAATTGTAGTATCCGCGCAACAATTCGATCATTAGGATCATACAGTGCCGTTGCCAGATGATTGTTTTTCTCATCCACTAAATCAATCAACTCGCCGACCTTCCCCGTCGGCCACTGCTTTGTGTAACGGTCAGCAATGACCCAGGGGTGTCCCAGCTTCACCATACGAACTGTTTCCGGACCAACTTGATATTTTTTCATCGCCATTGTGCATTCCTTACAAAAATAGATATCAAAACAGAGTGTACCCGACTCATACAGTGACGCCAAGACACATCTTGAAAATACTGACGATGCAAATTTTTACAAAACCGCTGTATTCAATGCTATAATGGGGACGATAACTGCTGAAGGAGCTGGAATGGACAGTAAATTTAAAAATAAAATTCGTGAACAGTTTGGCAAAACTGCCGTTGCATATGTCGAGGCAACCCACTTTTCCGGGGGGGAAGACCTTGAAGAAGCTGCCAAATTACTGAAGCCGTCTCACGATGATAATATGCTCGATGTCGCCTGCGGTGGAGGGCATATGGCCCTCTTTTTTGCTCCGATGGTCAGACAGGTTGTTGCCTCGGATCTGACAATGCAGATGCTGAAGAAAGCTCAGGAACACGTTGCTGAAAAAGGGCGTGTTGACAACGTCATTTTCCGCGAAGCTGACGCCGAAGATCTCCCCTTCCCGGCGGGATCGTTCACCCTTCTTTCGTGCCGTATCGCACCACACCATTTTCCCGATGTTCCACAGGCACTCCGTGAATTCCACCGGGTTTTACGCCGTGGCGGCAGGATGATTATTATTGACACACTGATGCCTTCCGACCCGGAAATTGCCGATTTTTTCCAATCAATGGAGAAGATGCGCAATCCGACTCATATCAGAGCATTTACTGAAGACGAATGGCGGAAAATGATCAACGATTCCGACCTAATCTTGCAGGACACAAAAATTATTTCAAAAGTACACGATTTTCAGGAGTGGACAAAAACAGCGGGTCTGAATCGCGCGAAGGTGCAAGAACTGAACAAGTACTTTATGGATGCCCCCCAGAAAATTCACGACTATTTTAAAATTGAATCTTTTGCCGGAGAAGTTGAATCGTACACCGATAAAAAACTTCTGATTTATGCAACGAGAAAAGAGAAAGAAAAACATATTCACCAAAAAGCAGCCGTCGAACCTCCCAAGGAGGCTCCGGAAGAAGAGTCCGAATAAAAAAGGGGCGGTCATAATGATCGCCCCTTTTTTATTAAATATTTCCTGGTAACACAGGTATTACTGGCCGGCATCCCGATCAGGGACAACAAAGATCTCTACCCGCCGGTTTTGTGCTCGTCCGGAGGCTGTATCATTACTGGCAATTGGCTCCATCTCTCCGTGACCCTCAGTCCCCATCCGCGAAGTTGAAACCCCGCGCATAATCAAGTAATCGCCAACAGCATTGGCACGCCGCAATGAAAGCTCAAGGTTATATTGTTCTGAACCGACATTATCGGTATGCCCGACAACAACAATCTGAGTTTTTGGATAACGGTTCATAATCTCGGCAATTTTATTCAGCGAGGAATAAAATGACGGCTTGATCCGATCAGAATTAAAATCAAAAGAAACCTCGCTATTCATCGTCAGCTTCAAAATCTCATTCTGCTGCCGTTCGATTTCGATCTGATGCTGAGCACGCTCCCTCTGCAGTTGCTGTTCAAATTCAGTCTGCTGCTTATCCATATATGCACCAGCACCGGCGCCAATCGCTCCACCGGCAGCACCACCAATAAGAGCCCCCCTGAGTGCCCCACCTGAATGATCATTCTGATAACCGATAATGGCCCCGGCGGCGGCCCCAACCAGAACACCGATCCCTGCACCAGCTTTGGTATTTTCATGAGTTGTGTTTGTTGCACACCCCGACAGGACAAGTAAAAAACTTAGAACTACTGCAACAACAATATATTTTTGTTTCATATCTGACGACTCCTTAAAAATTGGAAAGACTTTGTTGTAACTGATTATACGCGTATCAACAGAAAATAAAAAGGAGCCAATAAAAAAATGGAGACCCTTACGGGCCTCCATTAAACAACATACCAAATAATTTAAAAAACAGATCTTACTTGATGCCAGCTGCTTTTTCGAGCATGTCAGTAGTAACAGACTTAGGACGCTCGATAGCATAACCAAGAGCACGATCCCAAGTGATGTTAGGCAGGCAACCAAGTGCACGGCCGATACCGAACAGAACGGTGTAGTACTCATACTCGGTAACACCATAGTACCACTGGATAACGCCGGACTGTGCGTCAACGTTTGGCCATGGGTTTTTAGCTTTACCATGCTCGGTGAGAACCTCAGGAGCTGTCTCATAGATCATTGAAACAAGCTTGAACAGTGGATAGTCTTTAAGACCTTCTGTCTTGAGGCAGAACTCACGCTGTGAGGTGTAACGTGGGTCGGTTTTACGCAGAACGGCATGACCGTAACCTGGGATAACCTGACCGCTGTTAAGGGTAGCCCAGAGAGCTTCTTTGAGTTTCTCTTTGGTTGGAACTTCGCCACCAAGCTGTTGCATGAAGTTCTGAGTCCAGCGAAGAACCTCTTCGTTTGCCAAACCGTGAAGAGGACCGGCCAGACCGTTGATACCAGCACTGTATGCATAGTAAGCATCGGACAGAGCAGAAGCAACAAGGTGAGTGGTGTGAGCCGAAACGTTTCCGGACTCATGATCAGAGTGAAGGATGAAGTACATCCGGGCAACATCTTTGTAGGTGTCGTCCTGACCGATCATGTGAGCGAAGTTACCGCCCATATCGAGCTCAGGATCAGCATCAATGTGAGTGTCG
>JAMOPE010000382.1 GCA_027064785.1 Geobacteraceae bacterium | reverse complement strand
GCATAATCCCCATTCCCATGGGTTTTATCGCTACTTTGCCTTTGTCGGGATTGCCGCTCTGGTGTTGTATAACCAGCCGGTCTGGTTTGATCGGCCGTTTTCTCCGCTACATATTCTTTCTTGGCTAATGTTGTTTGCTTCAGTTGTGTTGGTGATTAACAGTATCGGATTATTGAAAAAGGTTGGTGGGCGGGGAGAACGCCAATCGGCGCCAGAAAATTTGTCGTTTGAGAATACTCAAAATCTGGTTGTCGATGGCTTGTACAAATATATACGACACCCCATGTACACATCGTTGTTGTTGCTGGGTTGGGGGGCATTTCTCAAGCAGATTGATCTTCTGACGGGTGTAGTCGTTGTGGTTGTGACCGCAGCTCTTATTCTGACGGCCAGGGTGGAAGAACGGGAGAATATTGATTTCTTTGGTGATGATTACGTGACCTACAAACAGAATTCAAAAATGTTTATCCCGTATTTGTTCTAATTGCTCTTGTTCTGACTGTTCCCCTTCCCACAGATATTTCTTCAGTTCAATTCTGCCATTCTGGTTGAATTGAATTTCTTCGTTTTCCAGAAGGCTGCGTTGCAGTAAATTTCCCTCACCGTCGGTTCTTGAACTGATTTTCCCCTGACTGTTGATAACCCGCTGCCATGGTACATCGTTTTCTGCCGGAAGTGCCGCCATGGCAAAGCCGACGGTGCGGGCAGTGCAGCCGACTTGTGCTGCAATCCGTCCATAAGTGGTGACCTGCCCGGTTGGGATACATCGCACGAGGGAATAGATTGCGGTATAGAGTGGACTGGCATCGGGTTGAACCATTTTTTCTCCTATAAAGGTTGCTGACCTGCATGCTTATTCTGGTAACGCAAGACGATGAAAATCGCGAGGAGGAATGTTGAACCGATGGCGGCAAAAATAAAGCCGTGACTGAAGGTATCCTGAAAAGCGTGACTGGTCGCCTGTAGCTGCTGCACTTTTCCGAGCATCAGCTGGGCTTTGACTGCCGCTGTTGCCGGATCAGTTCCCATCCGGCTGGCAAGTTGCGGGAGCTGCTGATGGAGGTGAGCGACGTTCTGCATCACCGAGATTCCTTCATAATGGACGGTCGCTGATTTTGTCAGAGTGTTTGTCGCGATGGCAGTTCCGAGGCTGCCGCCGACAAATCGCAGGTAGTGCATCAGACTGACTCCGAGGGCGGTGTAGGGCCCCAGATTCTTTAGCGCCAGTGCCGAGAGTGGTGCGAAGAAGGAGCCGAGGCTGATCCCCAGGGGGATTGTCAGTAATGCAGCCCTGACCGATGGGGTGTAGTAATTGAGTGATGGCAGCAGGAAGAAACTTGTCACCAGATAGGTGAGAGTTCCGACCAGCAATATTTTCTGGGCCCCGAAACGATCACTTAAAATTCCCGCCAGCGGCGAACAGATTGCGATGAATACAGCAAAGATCAGCATATGGAGGCCGGTGTCAAACGTACTCAAGTGTTTCAGGTTTTCGTAATAGAGAGGCAGTAGGTAGAAAATCTGGTAGATCGACAGACCGAGGACGAAGAAGTAAAAACCCATCGATAAGCTGTAAACCTTATCGCGGAAAATTCGAGCATCAATCAATGGTTTATCACTGAGGATTTCGCTGAGCAGATAGAGCAGCAATAAGATTGCAGCACAGTACCCGAGAACACCGATCAGCGTCGATTGTCCCCAGCCCAGCTGCTGACCACGCGACAGGAGGATCAGCAGGCTGACAGTGAAACCGCCGAGGAGCAGATAGCTGCGGAAGTTAAAATCAAGTTTGGTCTTTTGATTTGTCAGTTTCGGCAGAAAGAATGCACCGGCAATCAGGTTTAATGCCCCGGTTGGCAGATTGATGTAAAAAACCCATCGCCAGTCGAGGTGTTCGGTAATCCAGCCCCCGATGGTTGGTCCCAGTGACGGGGCAAAACTGACTCCCATGGCGTAGATTCCCATCGCCAACCCCCGTTTTTCAGGAGGATAAATGAGAAATAGAATTGTTTGGGCGCTGGCCATAATGAACGCTTCGCCGACTCCCTGAAGGACCCGCGCACCGATCATTTCAGGTAATGTTCCCGCCAAGCCGCACAGTGCACTGGCAAGGGTGAAGACTCCGAGACCGATGAGAAACAGCCGCTTCAATCCCAGGACCGAACCGAGGCTGTGGGTAAGGAGTAACGCAACGGCGGCGGCGGTCATATAGGCGGTGATGACCCATTGAACTCCGTAGAGGTCGGTCGCCAACGGCCCCATCATTTTCGGCACCACGACATCAACGACGGTGGTATCGAGGACCGCCATGAACGATCCGGTCATGACAATGACCGTCAGTAAACTGCGATAGCCGACCGATATGGACTCGGCAATTGTTTTGGTTTCGGGTTCCATCAGTTATCTCTGACGTTTAATTTCAACTTCACCACCCAGCCCGACATGCAATTTGTCGAGGGAGCCGTCGGTAATGTGAATCCGTACCGGAATTCGCTGGGCAACTTTGGTAAATTCACCCGCTGAAATATCCCGCGGCGCTAAAGCAAATGTTGCTGCCGATGCCGGTAAAACCTGCTCAACTTCTCCCTGCCATTCCTGATCAGAATAGGCATCAATATGGATAACGGCATGACTTCCCGGTTCAACCCCGCTGAGTTTATTTTCTTCAAGTAGAGCAATGATATAGAGGTCGTTCGGATTGACCAGTGCCAGCACCGGGCGTCCCGGAGCAACATTGCCACCCCGGTTGACAAACCGCTTGGCAACCCGGCCATCGAGGGGACTTTTCAGCTCAGTATTGGCGAGATCACGCTGGGCGTTATCGAGAGCCGCCTGTAATTGTTCAATGGCTGCTGTTGCCGAGGCGAGTTCACGATCGATCTCTAAAAGTTGCTGCTGATGGCTGATGGACAGCTGCTGCTTTAACTGGGCAGATCGTTTGACCGGGTTTAAAGATTGTTGATCCCGTTTTAATGCCAGTTTTTCGGCTTGCAGCGATTCCAGTTGGGTTTCAAGCTGTTCCAGTTTTTGTCGTGGGATTGCCTGCTGCGCGTACAGGTTGACGAGGCGCTGGTGATCACGTTGTAATTGGACAATCTTTGCTTCAAGGCTGGCGACTTTGGCTTTTGCCGCCTGCTGTTGTTTCCCAACCCGGCCGATTTCTTCAGCAGCCAGCTTTGTCTGCAGTTTTAGTTCGTGTTGCAGACGCCCCCGTTTCAGTTGCAGCGCGGCTTGTTTCTCAACCGCAGAGCGGGTTTGTGCAGCCAGCTTATCAACGGTGAGTTGATAATGGCTGGGATCAATTCTAACCAGCAGTTGCCCCTTGGCGATCCGATCGCCCTCATTGACCGGCAATTCAGAAATGACGCCGCTAACCCGGTCAAAACCGACCTCGGTCAAACTGTCACTGGCGACAAAAACAGCATTGGTCATCGCATAGTTGAGGCGGTGGTTGACGAAACGAAACAGTCCGACAGCCAGGATAAGAATCAGCAGAATCAGGATAATAATGGCCACCGTCCGCTTGTTGGGCGTTGGTTTCTTTGCTGTTGCGTCACTCATAGTGAACCTCGTGAATGTGGTGAAATCAGACCTTGGCTGACAAGTTGTTTAATATGCTGACTGATCACCTCGGGCTGGTGGTGTTCAGATTGAAAACCGGGCAGATATTGCCGTAAGTCTGCCGAATGGAACAGCTGCAGGATCATGGCGATAATCGTGTTCGCCAAAAGTGCCGGGTCGAGCTGTGGGTTAAGTTGAGAGCAGAGTTGGTTGAGTTCTGCAGTCAACTTGCTGAAAACTTCTTCAGCGAGTTGTTTGAGGCGCTCGGGATCTCCGTCCAGCAACTCACGTTGCATCAGGCGCAAAAAAGTCTGATCTTCAGCAAGAAGTGAGCACATGACATCAATCAGATTCATCAGGCGATCGCGGGGTGGCTCACTCCCTTCCAAAACTTCGAGAAGTTTCACTGACCGGCCACTGAATGCCTGTTGAACGGCAGCAAAGTGGAGTTCCTGCTTGTCTTCAAAATGGTGGTAAAGGCTTCCGACATTTAAATGGCAGGCGCTGGCAATATCGCGCATACTGACGCCGGTATAGCCTGAGGCTGAAAAAAGTTTCGTGGCGACGCTGAGAATCTCTTCGCGGCTGACACGGCTGGCCATCAGTTGACCTCCGTTTCCGGCAACGGGTCTTGCCCAAGGGCGTAACTGAGTTGTGCCATGGCGAGGAGGCTGCCGTAATGGGCCGTTTTCAAATCTGCTTCTGCCCGGGTCAGCAAAGTCTGGGCTGCGAGAAGGTCACTGGTTGAAATCAGATTTTCGTGAAATTGCAGGACCGATAAACGATGATTTTCACGTGCCTGCTCTAAAGCTTTTGCGGCAGTTTTTTCATTGCTGGCAGCGACATCAAGTTGGTCAAATGCATCTTCAATCTGGAGACGGATCATATCTTCAAGTTCCAGGAGAGCCTGTCGTTTTGCTCTCTGCTGATGTTGTACGGCTGCCAGTCGGGCATGATCGGCTCCGCCTGAAAACAGGTTCCAGTCAAGATGAATGCCGATGGCTGCATTGTCCTCATTGGAGTAGGTGTTATGCGACGCACTGAGGTTGTCACCGTCACGCCAATAACTGGCGACCAGAGCAACATGGGGATAGTTTTTGCTTTTGACCAGGTTTTTCTTCTCACCGATCGCGGTTATTGCTGTCCGGGCGGTGGCAACCTCGGGTCGTTGCTGTAATGCCGTTTCAGTGAGTTGCTGTAACGATAACGGTGGTTTCTGAATTGTCTGAGGTTCGACGATTGTGAGTGAATTTTGCTGTGGTCGTCTAAGTAACAGATTGAGGCTGCTACGGGTCAGCTTGACCCGACTGGTGATGGTACGTAAATGCTGCTGTGCCGATGCCAGGGCGACTTCGGCCTTCAGCCGGTCATTTCCCGGAACCATCCCCTGATCAAATGCGGCTTGGACATCGTGGAGATGGCTTTCCAGCTGTGTACATTGTTGTTTGGCCAGGTGTTGCAGTGCCTGTATCTGCAGCAGGCGAAGTGCTGCAATATGAACATCGAGGGCCAGCTTACGGCGTGCCTGCTGTATATCGTAGCGAGCCATGTCAACATCGAGTTCGGCAAGTTTTTTTCTGGCAGAGAGGGAAAAACCGGTAAATAACGGCTGAGTGAGGGTGATTTGGTAATGGAACCGGTCTTCGTCACTCGTGGACAGTGGGTGCCCGCCGATCGATTGATACGGCTTGTCGTAAAGGTGATCGTAACTGAATGCCAGATCCAGACTGGGGAGCCGGTCACTGGCGGCTGCGTTGGCGGAAGCAGAGCTTGCGGAGTAGAGTTCTTCTGCTTGCCGGATTCGTTGGTGGTTGCTTAAGGCAATCTGCACCGCTTCTTCGAGGGTTAGTGTCTCACTGTAGCCGACGGTCGGGACAGAAACGACCAGAAAAAACAGACATGCAACAAATACCCTGATACTCATAATAACGCCCAGCCTTTTTTAGATAATTAAAACGAACGTTTGATACTTTAGACCTGCATTCGGGTGGCGTCAAGGGAGATATGAGGGTTTTTTTGAAAAAAAAGAATTTTTCAGCTGTTTTTTTCGAAGTGCGAACTGATCCCGTATTTTTGTAATTTGCGGGCAACGGTTGGCTGACTCATCCCGAGTCTGGTGGCGATATCCTGTTGTTTGCGGTAGCGGAGACTTGTATTGAGGAGGACAGTCCGTTCAACAGTTTCCTGAATCTGTGCCATTGTCATTTCATCGGGCCAATCGGAAAATTGTTGATCAACCCCGGTGATGACGGCTTGCGGGAGATCGACAACATCGATCAGTTCGGTGTCGGACATGACAACCAGCCGCTCACAGATATTCATCAGCTCACGGACATTACCGGGATAGGAATAACTGGAGAGAGCATCAATCGCTGCTGCGGTCAGCCGGCGGGTCAGCTTTGCCTGGGTAGCAAATAAATCGATATACGAACGGATCAGCGGCAGCAGACATTCACGCCGTTCACGCAGCGGAGGAACCTGCAGTGGGATAACGCTGAGGCGGTAGTAGAGATCGGTACGGAACTGTCCACCCCCCATCATTTGTTGGAGGTCACGATTGGTTGCCGTGAGGATGCGGACATCGACACGACGGCTTTGGGTGCTGCCAAGACGGGTGATGTGGCTATCTTCTATGAAACGTAGCAGTTTGACCTGCGATGATGGGGGGAGTTCGGCAATTTCATCGAGAAAAATAGTTCCGCCATCGGCAATCTCGAGAAGTCCCGGTTTGTTGCCTGTTGCCCCGGTGAATGCTCCTTTAACGTAGCCGAACAGCTCCGCTTCAATAAGCGATTCGGGGATGGCACCACAGTTGAGCTTGATAATTGGTTTGTCAGCGCGATTCGAATGCTGGTGGATCAGGTCGGCGATCAGCCCTTTACCGACACCTGATTCACCGAGAATCAGGACCGTCGAGTCGACCTTGCTCAGTTTAAGAGCTTGTCGGATCACCTTAATCATTGCCGGGCTTTCGGCAATCAGCGGGCGGTCGTTGAGGCTGAGTTGTTGTAATTCAAGAATTTGCTGCCGGAACTGGTCGCCGATTGCCGATTGCTCTTCGAGCTGGCGCTGCAACCGATCAATTTCGGTGATGTCGCGTTCACTGACAACGACCCGGATCAGTTCGCCGTCATCAGCGAATACGGGGGTGGCGGTTGAGATGAGCTTGCGCCCGAAACGGTTTTCCTGCAACAGGCTGACCTGCTGCCGCTGTTTAATCGCTTCGAGGGCTGCGGAGGGGAGAATGACCAACCCTTCGGCTGCGGCATCGAGATAATCTTTCCCGACAAGCTGGTCGGCTGACGCATGGTTGATTCGCTGTGAAGCGGGATTGACGCGGAGAATTTTCCCCTGTCCGTCACAGACGAACAGCCCATCGGAGGAGGAATCGATGATCGCATTATGCTCCCAGGTCAACTCCTGGATGGTTCTATCCATGAATAATCCCGCTGTGGATCAGCTCTTCTTGCCCAGATAGGCCTCCTGAATTTTTTCGGAAGCGAGGAGCTCCGCCGACGTTCCCGACAGGGCGATTTTACCGACATCAAGAACGTATCCCCGGTCAGCAAGCTTCAATGCCGCTTTGGCATTCTGCTCAACCAGCAAAACGGTAAGCCCTTTGTTGGAAATGATCTTAATCTGTTCAAAAATTGCTTTGACCAAGATCGGTGCCAGGCCCAGTGATGGCTCATCAAGGAGGAGCATTTCGGGGTCACACATCAGCGACCGGCCAATGGCGAGCATCTGCTGCTCTCCTCCGGAGAGCGTTCCGGCCAATTGCTTGCGGCG
>JAMOPE010000381.1 GCA_027064785.1 Geobacteraceae bacterium | reverse complement strand
CGACAGAATCGACGCGTCAAAATCGCTAATCTGGCCGGTTAGCGGGCTGCGAAACCCCAGTTCCAGACGTTGAGGGTCGATAACAATCCCCGACCGCCCTTCGCGTAAAGCCGCACCAACCGTCTCTAAATCGTTCCCGAGACACGAGACGATTCCGATTCCGGTGATGGCAACACGATGTAGTCCACCCGCTGCCATCTAAATATGTGCTCCACCATTGACGGCAAAAACCTGCCCGGTAATATAACTTGCCCGGTCAGAGCAGAGGAAACTGACCAATCCCGACACTTCCTCGGGTTGACCAATCCGCCCCAAAGGAATAATCGGTAAAATCTGATCCATGGGGAGATCTTCGGTCATATCGGTCGCAATAAATCCGGGAGACACCGCATTGACCAGGATATTCCGACGCCCAACTTCAGCAGCGAGAGAGCGGGTCGCACCAATCAAACCTGCTTTAGCTGCAGAATAGTTGACCTGGCCAGCCATTCCCGTTTCACCTGAAGTAGAAACAATATTGATAATCCGTCCACGACGCTTTTTCAACATCCGCGCAACCACCAGTCGCGTCACATTGAAGAATCCGTTGAGATGAACGGCAAGAACATTTTCCCAATCTCCCTGACTCATCAACGCCAGAATTCCGTCACGGGCAAAACCGGCATTATTGACCAGAACAGCCGGGACATCGTTTTCCAACAATGGTTCCAGAACCTCAGCTGTTGCATCAGCATCGGCAACATCAAACGGAAGCAGAGTATAGCTGCCACCGGCAGCTTCGATTTCATCACCAACCTGCTGAGCAGCAGCGGCATCACTACGATAATTCAGCCAGAGATGAAAACCCTCCGCTGCAAGCTCTTTTGCAATAGCGGCGCCGATCCCTTTACTTGCCCCGGTGACCAGAGCAATCTTCTGCGTCTTATTCATTCAACATCCATTCAAAGAAAACAGGTTACTAACGACGAACCTCAACGACCTTGCCCTTGTCATTGAACTCAACAACCAATGTCCGATAACGGTTTGTCCAATAAGTCCAGCTATTTGAATCGGGAGATGGAGTCCGGTGAGCAGCAGGATAACCGAGGGCAATCATAACACCTTTTTTGGTCATCCCCTTGTACGCTTTACCATCGGCAATGCCCTTTTTATCCTTTTTTGACAACTTGTTATATTTGACCGGTTCGGGCGAGGTGATTTTTGCAATATACTCGTCCATGCTCATTCCCATGCGTTTTTTCTGAAACTCAAAGGTCACTTTTTTATTGCCACCATCATAGGTGAATACAAAACCCCGCCAGCCATGTTTGGTCACATTGATTTCAGTTCCTGCCGGGATAATCACGTGCCCCGCTCCGGGGTCGGTGAAGTTAGCATAACTCGCTTTCAGATTGTACCCATCCTTACTTTGAGCATGGATATTGTACTTTGTATAAACACGCCCTTCAGCAGCGAAACCTGACTGGGGAAGAAGAAAGACCGCCAAACATAAAAACATCAAGAGAAAAGAACGCAGTTGCTGTGCTCGAAACATAGATAACCTCCATATTTTTCGGTTTGAAAATGTCTCAGTATCTTATTAGGATGAGACAATATTATCAAGCGATGAATCATGGTTTCAGTCGCAGAAAAACAATTCTAAACGTGATGCATTGGCAAACCATGTTACATTGACATCTAAAGCGGCTGAGTGTGATTCGGATAAAGATACTCTCCCTGTTGATATTACTTGGAATAACTGGGAGATAAGATAAAAAGCAACATCAGCAATTGCGCTGGTTGATTGAAGAATACAGGTCTTTTTGATGAGTGAAAAAATTGGCTTAAAAGAAGCAATTTCGATTGGTATCGGTGGGATGGTTGGTGGCGGAATCTTTGCTGTTTTGGGATTAGCCGTCTCACTGGGGAAAGGAGGAACCCCGATTTCATTCCTGATTGCGGGAATAATCGCCCTGATCACATCCTACAGCTATGTGAAGCTATCATTGACCTATCCTGATCGCGGTGGAACCGTTCGATTTATCAATCAAGGGTTTGGCAAAGGAATTTTCAGTGGTGGCATCAATAATTTACTCTGGATCAGCTATATCATTATGCTCTCCCTCTACGCCTCCGCATTTGGCTCCTATGCTCCGAATCTGTTCCCATTAACCGGAGACAAGGCGGTTGATTACCACCTCTATCTGAGCGCCATCATTATCTTTGCCACAGCAATCAACTATTACAGTATCAAGGTTGTTGGAAAGATTGAATCCTATGCTGTTATCATCAAGCTGGTGATTTTACTCTCATTTGTCTGCATCGGCATTTACGGGCTGTTCGGCAATAGCAATTTAAGCCAATTGTCTGTTGCCAACTGGCAATCCCCGCTTCAATTGCTAACGGCGGGGATGGTCATTTTTGTTGCTTACGAAGGTTTTGAGCTGATTGCCAATGCCGCTCCCGATATTGTTAATCCGACCAGAAACATCCCGCGAGCGTACTACTACTCCGTTATTTTCGTTATCCTGCTCTATGTCATCATCGCGATTATCACTATCGGATCACTCCCCTTCAGCAAAATAGCCAATGCACAGGATTATGTTCTGGCAGAAGCAGCTGAACCTATGCTGGGGAAAATCGGCTTTACAATTATCACCATTGCCGCCCTGATATCGACATTTTCCGCGATCAATGCCTCACTCTACGGTGGCAGCCGGGTCAGTTACGAAATCGCCGAAGATGACGAACTTCCCCACGAGTTAACCAGTAAAATCTGGAATCACCCGGTCGGACTACTTATCACTGCTCTTGCTACGCTATTACTGGCAAACACTCTGAATCTGGAAAGCATCTCGACTGCCGGAAGTGTCGGCTTTCTATTGATATTTGCCATGGTTAATTTTACCGGGCTGAAGCTTTCACGGGCCATTCAGGGAAACAAGATAATCCCTCTAAGCGGATTTATCCTGTGCCTGATTGCCCTGATTGCCTTGATCAGCCAGCAATTTTCAACCAACAAAACCGGGGTCATTGTCTCTCTGGGAATCACCGCCCTCTGTTTTTTGATTGAATATATTTATAAGAAAACGGAGAGTGGGAAAATACGCTTAGCGGGGTAACATCGGGCTGTGGTAAAATTTGGTAACTTTGGCACGCTATGAGATTACCTGATATGTTTAGGATACATTTTCGATGACACTTTCACCCGAATATACGCTCTATGCAAAAACCTTGATCGGAGTTCTGGCGATTGTCAATCCGCTGGGAGCTATCCCAATTTTCCTCTCGCTCTGCGGTGATCGACCTCCCACACAGCGTCAGCAAATTGCCAGAACCAGTGCGATAGCTGTTGCTGTCATCCTTATTATTTCAATCTGGGCCGGGGATGGTGTGCTGAAATTTTTCGGCATCGGGATTCCCGCTTTCCGGGCAGGTGGCGGATTACTGATTCTGCTGATGGCAATTTCGATGATGCATGCAAAACGCAGTCACGCCAAGCAGACCCCGCCGGAAGCAGACGAAGCCGATACCAAGGATAATGTTGCTGTTGTCCCCCTCGCCATTCCATTAATGGCCGGACCCGGAGCCATCAGTCTGGTCATCATCGATGCCCATCAACTGGCAGACTGGGGAGGACGTTTTATCCTGAGTGGAGGAGTCCTTGTTGTCGCTCTGATTGTCTGGATTGCACTGCGATTAGCAACACCGATCGGGCAACGTATGGGAACAACAGGATTGAATATTGCGACCCGGGTCATGGGGCTGTTACTGGCGGCAATCGGCTTTCAAATGCTTACATCAGGAATCGCTAAGCTGTTACCGGGACTGGCTTGAAAAAAAAGAGGAAAGAATAAGAAAAGGGACAACCAAACCGGTGACCCCTTTTCTTATCAAAAATAGAGCTGAAAATATTTAAGCCAACTGCTCTTTAGCAACAGCAATCATATTCTCAGCAGTAAAACCAAAATGCGTCATCAACTCACCCGCCGGAGCACTGGCACCAAATTCGTCCATCCCGATAGCACACCCTTGCAGGCCGACATAACGTTCCCAACCAAACCGGCTACCAGCTTCCATCGAAACCCGCTTGGTACAAGTCGCAGGAAGAACCTCTTCACGATAAGCAGCATCCTGAGCTTCAAACAGTTCCCATGATGGCAGAGAAACAACCCGCACACCAACACCTTCAGCTTGCAGAGTTTCCTGAGCAACCATAGCGTGTTGGACTTCGGAACCACTTGCCAGCAGGATCAGCTGTAAATCACCTTTTTCAGGAGAGAGAACATATCCACCACGCTGAACACCGTCAGCGGCAGCAAACTGTTTGCGATCAAGAGTTGGTAACCCCTGACGCGACAGAACCAGAACGGTTGGTCCCTGACGATTAGCAATTGCTGCTTTCCATGCCTCTGCTGTTTCATTCGCATCACACGGACGGATGACTGTCAGATTCGGCATCGCCCGCAGTGACGCGAGGTGCTCAACCGGTTGATGAGTCGGACCATCTTCACCCAGACCAATCGAATCGTGGGTCATCACATAGATAGGAGCCAGCCCCATCAGGGCCGCCATCCGCATTGCGGGACGCATGTAATCGGCAAAGACAAAGAAAGTACCACCAAAAGGAATCAATCCCGGAGTGTGGCACAGGCCATTCATAATCGAGCCCATAGCGTGCTCACGGATACCGTAGTGGATGTTGCGGCCACTCTGTCCCGGCAGCCAGAAATCAGCACCTTTAATTTCGGTATTATTTGAAGGGGCAAGGTCAGCAGAACCACCGATCAGGAAGGGAAGCTTTTCCGCTAAACCATTGATCGCCGCACCACTTGCCTGACGGGTTGCTTTGGCTCCATCTTCCGGGGAGAAAACCGGCAAACCAGCTTCCCAACCGGCAGGGAGATCCCCAGTGCTGACAGCCAGCCATGCACTGACCTGTGGAGACGATTTTTTCTGCTCAAACAATTGTTGCCAGGCGGCTTCGAGTTCAGCGCCGCGAGTCAGACATGATCCCATATGCTCTGCAACTTCGGCAGGAACCACAAAAGTTGCCTGTGGATCACGACCATAGGCCTGCTTAGTCAGAGTAAGCTCATCCGAACCGAGGGGAGCACCATGAGCACCAGCGGTATCCTGCTTATTCGGAGCACCAATACCGATATGAGTCCGGGCAATAATCAGTGATGGACGGGGATCGTTCTTCGCCCGCTCCATGGCCGCATCGATCTCGGCAAGGTTTTCACCTTCAACCCGTTGAACATGCCAGCCATAGGCCAGATAACGGGTTCCGACATCTTCAGTAAATGCCAGCCCGGTATCCCCTTCAATCGTAATTTTGTTATCGAGATAAATATAATTGAGATCACCCAGTTGCAGGTGCCCGGCAAGAGAAGCTGCCTCGGCCGAGACCCCTTCCATCAGATCGCCATCGGAGCAGATCACCCAAGTCCGATAATCAAATAATTCACTATCAACCTGCTGAGCCAGATACTGACCACCCATCGCCATGCCAACAGCCACAGCAACACCCTGTCCCAGTGGTCCGGTGGTTGTCTCAACACCGGGAACATGACCGAATTCAGGATGACCGGCCGTCTTACTGCCAAACTGGCGGAAGTTTTTGAGATCATCAAGGGAAAGATCGTAGCCGGTCAGATGGAGCATCGAATAAATCAACGATGACGCATGGCCACAGGAAAGGATAAACCGATCCCGACCTGCCCAGTCAGGATTGGCAGGATTATGGCACAGGTGTTTCATATACAGCAGATACGCAATCGGCGCCGCTTCCATTGGCGTTCCGGGGTGACCCGAATTGGCTTTTTCAACCATATCAGCAGCTAAAAGCCGAATAGTATCAATGGATTGACGAGTAACGGGATCAGAAAAATTTTGTGACGACATGTGCAGCTCCTTGGTATGTTTTTAAGCCGTATATTGAAACAGGAATCGGGTCGATAAATCAAGGTAAAGTGGGGACGAAACAAATTAAATACTGTTGCAAAAAAGATAAAAAAATAGTCGGCAGTGGGGGGAGGTATTCCCGCTGCCGACTTAAAAATGAAGAAAGGAGGTAAGATGTTTCTTTTTAGGATCAACTTTTCGACTGCCACACCGAGCCGTTGATGATTCGTACTTTACAGCTACCCGCAACAAAAAAACACGTGGTATAGCGTATTTAATTGCTGCTAAATCCGTAGCCTCCGACTGTACATTTGCACAGAAGCAGAGCTGTTTCTCTATTTTTAGCAGGGGACAGATCAATCAACGTTGTAAACAGATAAAAAATGGCCGGCAATGGGGGGAGGTATTCCCGCTGCCGGCCTAAAAACGAAGAAAGGAGGTAAGATGTTTCTTCTTGGGATCAACTATTCGACTGCCACACCGAAACTGTTGATGGTTGGTATCCTACAGCTGCCCGCAAGAAAAAAACACGTGGAATGGCGTATTTAATTGCTACCGATCACGCAAATTCTGACTGTGCATTTACGCAGTTAATTTCTCAGCAGTGAAGGCGATCAATTATCGAGATAACCCCAATGGTCAAATAAGATGCGTAACTTGTCTTCCCGACTTCCACTCCAGCGCGAAAGAAGCCGTTCAGCTAATGTTTCTCCACTGGCAACAATATCATCGACAAAACGGAGAAAGCAGCTTTCATCAGAGCCGCTATCGCCTTTCAGAAATTGTTCCTGCAGGCTCAGTGTTGCAACCTTCACCAGTTCAGCAGCAACATCCTGTAGAGTTCCATCCTTGAAGCGTGTTTTTAGACCATCTCGCCATGAAGCCCGATAAAGCTCCCGAAAATCATCCAGCGATACATCAGTAAATAATCTTTCAACTCCAGATAGCCCCTGCTCGGTATAGAGGAGCCCTTTATAGAATGCGGCAACGGCAGCGGTATAACGAGGAGGCAGACTATCGGCCGTTCGGACTTCTATCTGCGGACGGAGGCGAACTTCAGGAAACAGAGTCGACAAGTGGAGATTCCAGTCATCAAATGTGGCCCGTTCATCCTGCCATCCCGATTCAAGATACTGACGGAAGGTGATACGTTTGTCGGTCAGATTAAGGTATGTGTCGTCACGTGACAAAAAATAGAGGGGAACATCGAGAGCATAATCGATAAAACTGTCGAGGCTGCCGGTCGATTTAAAAAGCTGCTCAATCAACCCGCAACGATCGGGATCAGTCCGCGACCAGATTTCACCGCGCAACGACAAACAACCGGTCGGCTGATCTTCAAGAATCGCCGAGTTGGCAAATAACGCATAGCAAACGGGGCTAAGCCACTGGGCGACACGTAACTTGCGCACACAGTCGGCCTCATCGGAGAAATCGAGATTGACCTGCGTCCCGGCAGTCTGCTTCATCATCTGCTGC
>JAMOPE010000380.1 GCA_027064785.1 Geobacteraceae bacterium | reverse complement strand
GAACGATCGGGTTGCGGCATTCCTGCAGCAGCGGGGAGATAAGTTCCGTGCTGCGCCGGTTCAGCGTCTCGACCTTGAGACCTCCGGCCCGGTCCTGTTCGGCAAGGGAAAGAAAAGCTGCTCTGAGCTGGGTAAACTGTTTATGGCGGGGACGGTGACAAAAACCTATATCGCGCTGGTCAGCGGCAAGCTACAGGGGCGTGGTGAACTGCTGAGCGATATTCCTGCCAAAGGAAAGATCAAGGTTGCCCGGACGACATATCAGGCGTTGATCAGTAGCGAATCGGTTTCACTGCTCGAAATTCATCTCCATACCGGTCGCCAGCACCAGATTCGGCGTCAGCTTGCGGATGCCGGGCACCCTCTCTATGGTGATCGTCGCTACCATGGGTTGACACCCCGCAAACTGGCACGGTTGTTTCTCCATTGCCGTCGTTTAGCTTTTATTGATCCCTTCAGCCGGGAAAAAATTGAGATCAACTGTCCTCTGCCGAAAGATTTATCGCGTTTTCTCCCCCAGCTTGGACTTGAAGTGCCGCTATGAAAAAGTTTCTCACTCCCCTATTGCTGTTTTCTTTAGCGGTTTTATTCGGGGTGACCTGGTATTGCAGCCTGCAGGCTGAAAAGTATTTCAATCTTGAAGTTGCAGCGATTAACCGTGTTCTTCCTGCGACAATTCGCCTTAAAGTTGAGAGTTACCGGCGTAGTCTGTTTACTGCCGAGGCAGAGACCGCTGTGCTGGTTGGTGGCCGGGAGCTGACGCGATTACACCACCTGATTCGTCATTATGTCTGGGGAGTCGATATGTTTTCAACCCTGACACCCGGTTCGGCACTGGCAGAAGATGTTGGGAAAATCGTGCCGTTGCAACCTCTTCAATTGAAAACCCATGTCAGTCTGAAAGGTCAATTCAAATCAGATTTTGATTTGGCAGAGATCGCAAAGAATGGTGGCAAGGACTTCCCGCAAGACGTTCCCCTCCATCTGGCCTGGTCGGGAATTGGAGACTTTTCCGCAGAATCTTTTGCCGGGCATCTTGAGATGAATCTTCCTCTTTTTGCCGCAGGCTATCGTTTTTACAATGAATTTCTGACGGGGAAAAATAAAAACATTGCAGTCCTGAATGAACAGGCCGAGCAGCTTGCCGGTGGGCTGGTTCAGAAGGGAATTTTTATTCGGGAGGGGAGCATTTTTTCTCTTAGCTTGACCTGTTCCAATCACCATAAACAGCTGAATGGAAAATCCTTATAGAACAACGCTATGCGGTCAGGTGCTCAATGAGGACTTTTAGACCGATCAGGCACAGAACGATCCCCCCGCCAACTTCCACCCGGGAGCCCCAGATATCTCCAATTCGGCGACCGAGAATCATTCCGGCAACAGTGAGAAGTGCCGCCACCACACCGATGATCAGAGCGGGGAACCAGATACTGACATTGAGCATGGCCAGCGAAAAACCAATCGCCAGGGCATCGATACTGGTTGCAATTGAGAGCATAATCAAGGTCCCGCCGCGGGTCGGATCTCTGACGAACTCTTTTTCTTCCCCCTCTTTTAACGCTTCAACAATCATCCTCCCACCAACAAGAACCAGCAATCCGAAAGCGATCCAATGGTCGTAGCTGCCAATCCATTGATGGATATAGCGTTCGGCAAACCAGCCGATGATCGGCATCAGTGCCTGGAACAGTCCAAAGTGAAAACCAAGGCGGAACCAGCGCCGTTCTTTCAGAGGATTGAGGACTGCTCCGGCCGCAAGAGCGACGGCAAAGGCATCAACTGCCAGTGCAATTGCGACTCCGAGCAGGGTCAGAATATCCAAGTCGACTTCTCCGTGAACATAGTTGAAAAATATGAAACGTGAACCGCAGGAAGAATCGGTTAAAATGTCATCGCTGTCAATCATAACGCATATTCAAGCTCCGGGAATTCGGATTAGAATCTGTGTGACAGGCCTGCATGAATAAAAAAGGACTTTAGCTTGATGGGGAGGATATGATAAACGATACCGCAATACGGTTTAATCATCTTTGATCTCTTGGGAGTTTGCGATGACATTTAAAATGACGAAGATTTTGCTATCGTGTACGCTCATTCTCTTTGCTGTTGCCGTCACGGGGTGTGAAAAAGAGGGAGATATCGAAAAAGCGGGAAAGAAGATTGACCATGCGTTTCAGTCGATCAAAGATTCATTGAAAAAGGCGACAGACTAAATATCGGGACGTTGTCCGAAAGGGAAAAAGCGTGGCACCATTTAATAAGGACTTGTGGCAGACGGTTGTCTATTTGTTTTTAAGTAAATTTGTTCAGCAGGCGAATACTCCTTTTGCTCAGGAAAAGTTGATCAATCAGAAGAATATTGATCTGGCGAGTCGTTTTGCCCAGATGGTGGGTGATGCAACTGAAGAGAAAAAAATTAAATTTGCGCTGCTGAAAGGGCTGCGACTACTCGAAAATGACGGGACGGTCGAACGTTTGAGCGAAGAGACATTGCAGTTGAGCGAGGACGGTTTTAAAAAGATGAGGCTGGAAGTTGAGACGGCGATGATGAAGATTGCTCAGAGTTTCCCTGAAGCGCAAGTCAAGGAGCCGCCGGAAGCTCCAGTTCAATAAAAAACCGCCGCTGTTGAATGACAGCGGCGGTTCTGTTTTATCTCGATTTTTCTGATTAATCGCGCGGTGCAGCCAGCATCTTATCGAGGGCCAATTTGGCTTTCACGCGAATGTCTTCAGCTACGGTGATTTGTGGCTCCATGGTTTCGAGACAATGGAGGACATCCTCAAGTCGGGTCAGTTTCATATTGGGGCAGACCAGGCAGTTACTCGGCATAATGAATTCTTTATCGGGGTTCTCCTGCTTCAGTCGCCATAAGATCCCATTTTCAGTCCCGACGATAAATTTCTTTGCCGGACTCTTTGCAGCATATTCATACATCCCGCTGGTGGAACAAATATGATCGGCCAGCTCCAGAATTTCAGGAAGACATTCGGGGTGCGCCATAAATAAGGAATCCGGGTGGTCGGCTTTGGTTTTTTTGACATCTTCAGCAGTGAGCTGGTCGTGGGTCGGGCAGAAGCCTTCCCAGAAAATACACTCCTTTTCGGGGACCCGGCTGGCGATGTAGCGACCGAGATTGCGATCGGGAACCAGCAATAATTTTTTTGATTCAACTGAGCGGGCCACACTGATCGCATTGGAACTGGTGCAGCAGATATCACTTTCAGCTTTGACGTCGGCACTTGAGTTGACATAGGTGACAACGGTGGCATCGGGGTGCTGTTGTTTTAACTCACGCAACCCTTCAGCAGTGACCATGTCAGCCATTGGACAACCGGCATCAGCACGGGGCAGAAGAACGGTTTTCTCAGGTGCCAGAATCGCAGCGCTTTCGGCCATAAAGTGCACCCCGCAGAAAACAATCACCTGTTTGTCGGTTTTTGCCGCTTCTATCGACAGAGCTAAAGAGTCGCCGGTGACGTCGGCAATTTCCTGAATTTCATCACGCTCATAGTTGTGGGCAATCAGCAGAGCATTCTTCTCGGCAGCTAACTGCTTGATCTGTTGTTTTAACGTTTCCTGATTCATTGATCATCACCTTTATCTACGGGGGAAAAATGAGTCCGGATGGTAGACTAGAAACTTCCGAAATGTCAATCCTTTCGCACTGCGGATGCTTGACACTCTGCCCTTGCAGGGCTATCCTCTGCGGGTTGAGGGGCTCTTCCCCGACAGCTATTGTGTGTCCCCGACAAGGTTTGGTTGTTGCGGGATAGCGAATTTGGAGGACAAGGTAGATGTTTGGAATTGGAATGACCGAAATGATCGTCATCGCTGCTCTGGCGTTGATTATTCTTGGCCCGAAAAAACTCCCTGACCTTGCCCGTTCTCTGGGAAAAGGGTTTGCAGAGTTTAAACGTGCCACCAATGAGTTGAAAAGTACCATCGATATGGAGATGAAGGCAGAAGACGAGCGCTACAATCGTGAACGTGATGCAAAAGGCGAGAAGAAAATTCCTGATAACGCCGATGAAGCCTTGTCACGCCTCGAGGTAGAAGAACCCCCTGCCACTGTTACAGAGACTGTTGTTGAAGAGACTTCAGTCAAACCGGAAACTGCAGCGGTTGAAGATGTTGTCGAAGAACCTGTGGTTACTGCAGCGAAAGATGTGGAGCCAAAGTCTGATGTCTGATGGGATGGCAATCTCTGAACATTTAGGAGAACTACGCAAGCGGCTGATGATTGCTGCTCTTTCGTGGCTGGTTGCATTTCTTGGTTGTTACAGTTTCGGTGAAAAACTTTTTGAATATATTGCGACTCCGGTTCGCCAGTCACTCCCGGAAGGGAGCTCGCTGGTTTTTATCAATGCGACGGAACCATTTTTCACCATTTTGAAAGTCTCGGCACTGGCCGGTCTGGTTGTTGCGTTCCCGATTATCATCTGGCAGGTGTGGAGCTTTATTTCTCCCGCGCTATACGGTCACGAAAAACGCCTGGCAATTCCGTTTGTGTTCTTCAGTTCGCTGTGTTTTGGCACCGGCACCTATTTTGGTTTTACCTTTGTTTTCCCGATGATCTTTTCGTTTCTGGTCACATATGGAACCAATGTCGGCGGCGTCAACGCCATGTTGTCGATGGGGGCCTATCTGACTCTGGCATCACGGTTGCTGATTGCCTTTGGACTGGTTTTTGAGCTGCCAATCGTTATTTTCTTTCTCGCCCGCCTAGGGGTTGTTGATCATAAGTGGCTGTCAAAAAATCGCAAGTTTGCTTTGCTGCTGGCTTTTGTTATGGGTGCGGTTCTGACTCCCCCCGATATTTTTTCTCAGGCATCCATTGCCCTCCCCTTCATTATTCTCTATGAAGTTGGAATTATTGTTGCGCGGTTGTTTGGTAAGAAAAAAGTGATTGTTGAAGATGATGAGGACGAGGAAAACGACGCATAATCTTGTAAACCTCTAAATGAAAATGGAGCCCGGTCAGTTTGACCGGGCTTTTTTGTTATACCTGGTTCCGGTTTAAAAGTTGACAAGCTGAACGGGGCAACGCAAGATTGAGGCGGCTGTGCCTACTTTCCGGGAAATGGTAATCGGATGCGTCTAACCACCAAAATAACTCTTGCTGTGCTGCTTGGAGTCACTCTGATCTTCTCCGCATACAGCTACTTCTCGATCCAGCGTGAACGTGCCCAGCTGAAAAAGAATCTCAGTCGGGAATCACGTCATATCGGGGAGAGCCTGCGGGTTATTATGGTCGAGTTGTGGAAGCAGCGTGGCGAAAAAGACGCAATCCTCTTCCTCAAGAAAGCCAATCAGGGTTACAAACAAACTTTGGTTCGCTGGGTATGGGTCGAGGAAAATCCTCCCCCTGAATATCAGCCGCGGGTCCCGATTGAACAGCTTAAAGCATTGCGCGATGAAGAGACGGTTGCGTTACTGGCAGGGTCACCTGATGGCCGGGATTTCCTGCTGACTTATCTTCCCTTACTGACAGATGATGGCCGGATCGGTGCAATTGAGCTGACCGAGTCGATGGATGAGCTTCACGATTATGTTGAGGAAAGTTTGCGGCGATCGGCGCTGGTGATCGGGGCATCGATTGTTTCAGGTGTTTTGTTCATGGGGGTCCTAGGGAGTATCTGGGTTGAGCGGCCAATGCGTAAACTTAAAGCTCAGGCAGAGCGAATAGGGACCGGAGACTTTACGACCAGTATTAATCTGCCCGGCAGTGGTGAAATTACCGAACTTTCAGAGACTATTGAGAAAATGCGTGGCCAACTTGCTGAAGCACGGGAGGCGGAACGGATTGCCAATGAACAGCGGATTGAGGCGCTTGAAAGGCTGCGTCACAGTGAAAGACTTGCAACTCTCGGACAACTTTCAGCCGGGATTGCCCACGAACTCGGGACACCGTTGAACGTTATTTCGGGTCGCGCCAAATTGATCAGTCGTCCCGGAATGGAGGCTGACGATATTTCCCGTTCTGCCCGGATTATTGGGGAACAGAGTGAGCGGATGACGCAGATTATCCGCCAGTTACTCAGTTTTGCCCGACGTGAAAAACCGCGGAAACAACCGATTGATCTGAATACGGTCCTGCGGGGACTGCAACCGTTACTCGATCCGACGGCTCATAAACAGGGAGTCTCATTGGTTATCAAAGAGGCGGAACAACCGTTGCCTGCCTATGCCGATCCGGGTCAATCGCAGCAGGTGTTGTTGAACCTGACTCTGAATGCCATTCAGGCGATGCCTGAAGGGGGAGAGATCGAGATCTCCTGTACTGTTGCTGATGACGTTAAACCTCCTGACAGTGTAAAAGAACAGGCACAGCGTTGGGTGAAGCTGGAGGTCAGCGATCAAGGTGTCGGGATCGATGAAGAGAAACTGCGGAAAATTTTTGACCCGTTTTACACCACCAAGGATGTTGGTGAAGGAACGGGCCTGGGGCTCTCGATTGCTTATGGAATTGTTGAAGAACACGGTGGTTGGATTGACGTTAAAAGTACTCCCGGCGAGGGGAGCTGCTTCAGTGTTTACCTCCCTGAAGCCACAGATGGACATGTTGTATGAGTGAAGAAAAATTACCCGGTCGTATCTTGATTATCGATGACGATCGCGCCCTGTGTGAGCTGCTCGAAGAAGATCTCAGTCTTCGTGGTCATCGTGTCTGGACAGCCTTAAAGGTTGCAGAAGCTCGTGATCTTCTCCACCGCGAAGAGGTCGATATTGTTCTGACCGATTTAAATATGCCGGGAACCAGCGGCATCGATTTTTGTGCGGAGCTGCATGAAAACCGTCCTGATCTCCCTGTGGTGATTATGACCGCTTTCGGCAGCCTCGAAACAGCCATTGCAGCCCTGCGTGCCGGGGCTTACGATTTTGTTACCAAGCCGGTCGATCTGGATCTTCTCCACATTTCATTGGGACGGGCCTTGCAGCACCGGCATCTGCAGGAAAAGGTGCGACTGCTGAAAACCCAGGTTCGCCGCCAGCGTTCCGATGATGAAATGTTGGGGGAGAGCCCCGCATTTCTTGAAATTAAGCAGCAGATCGCCCGGATTGCTGATCTTGATACGTCGGTATTGATCTGTGGTGAAAGCGGTACCGGTAAAGAATTGGTCGCCCGTGCTCTGCACCGTCAGAGCCGCCGCAGTGAGGGCCCTTTTGTTGCAATTAACTGTGCCGCTCTCCCCGAAAATCTCCTCGAAAGTGAGTTGTTTGGCCATGTCCGGGGGGCGTTTACCGATGCTCGCGAACAGCGCAAAGGGCTGTTTGTCGAAGCAAATGACGGAACTCTGCTTCTCGATGAAATTGCCGAAATGCCCCTTTCTCTCCAACCGAAATTGCTGCGGGTTCTCGAAGATCATAAGGTTCGTCCCTTAGGGGGCAGTAGTGAAATTGACTGTGATGTCCGG
>JAMOPE010000379.1 GCA_027064785.1 Geobacteraceae bacterium | reverse complement strand
GTTGTCCAATATAGGTCAGATTGGCGACAAAGGGGCGGTTGAAGTCAACCCTAGGAATCTCATAGTAATTAAGCTCCTCATCTTTATACCAGACCGTTTCTATCAGATCGTTTTCACTGACTGTCGCAGAGTAATCATCGTTACTGGTTGTGGTTTCCTGCCATGTTCCGTTTATTTCCAGAAAATGATTCTTCCATGAACGTTGCCAACTGAGTTGATAGCTTTTATGTTCTGAACGACCATCATTTTTTAAAATATAAATATCAGCTTCGGGATCTGGATTATCAATTTTATTTCGTGTGAATTCGTCATGACTGTTTTTTTCAAGGTATTGGATCTTCAATTCACCTCCCAATACTTTTTGGATGATTCCAACGGTTAATTCATCACTGTAAGGGGTTTTTACTTTCGTATCTTCGTACCTGTAACTGGTAGGGTAGGCTTGGTCGCCCCAGTCACTGGTGTTATCTACCCGCTGCTGATTGACAAGGACTATCCCTTTATAGAGTGCATGTGTCAATAATGTCCCGCTGTAGTAACGGTTGTTCCCGGCAAAGAGAATGGTTCGACGGTTACCAAAGACATCGAGTGAAGCTGACAGTCGTGGAGCGATATTTGAATTACTGGTAAAGTCATCGTAAGAGATACGGATACCGGGGAAGAGCTCAAGTCGTTTCCAAACAATAGAGTCTTGGATGTAGGCAGCAACATCGGTGATCTCAGCATCAACATCTGCTTTGCTGTATTTCGTCCGTCTGACAAGGTATTGTTCGCCGTCGATACACGCGGTGTCGTCTGGCTCACAAATGACAGTGCTGCTTAGTCGGTGACTATAATAATAGTAATTTGTCATCGGACGATCATAGTACTGGTATGAATATGTGACTTCTGCACCAACTTTTATGTGATGTTGTGTTTCTCCTAGTGCGATACGATTAAAATCCATATCGGTTTTAAGACTCAGTGCTTTTTGCCCTGTATTTAAATTTCCCCGCCCACCTACATACCCATATTTTTCTTCTGACCAGTCGATAGAATCAGTTGCTGAATCCCAGCGATAGAAATTGGGCGGACTTTTTCGTTCTGTTTTCTGATCTGTATAGCCAATATTTATTTCTAGCTGTCCCATGTTCGTTGATGATTCAATATTTAGGAGTAGGGAGTAGTTTTTTTGTTTAATGTTGAAAATGCCATTTATGGTGTTGCTGGGAAAGTAGCTGGCTGCAGTTGGGCTGTACAATGCCGTCAGGGACAACTGGCTATGGGCATTTAGTTCGTGACTGAGCTTGAAGAAGAAGTTTTCCTGCCGACGGGTTTGAGTATCTGTTTTACCGAGATTTTTTAGGGGGATTTCCGAATAGAGCTGGTGATATGATGTTAATAACCCGGTTCTTCCTGTTAGGGGAGTATTGAGGGTCATACCAAAATCATGTTTTTGGAACTCTGGCTGTTTTTGGGGTGTTGTGGAATTGTAAAAGTCATTTTCATTATAAGGATCGATATGGAAACGTGTCCAGTGGTAGCTGGTGGTGCGGTAATTAATTTTCCCCCAAAATGTTTCGTCTGGGCTAATTGTCTTAGTGTCGACCTGCCCACCGGTAAAACCGCCAAACTCGGCTGGGATATTACTGTTGTAGACAGTGATTTGTTCAATCAGCTGAGGTGAGAGAAAGTGAATTTGTGGATGACTAGGTAATTTGTTTGTATTTCCGCTGTATATTATTTTTCTAATAGAATCTTTAGCATATATATTAAATGCTGGGTCTAATGGATTGTTGTTGCCCATCCCGTCGATAGTATAATTATTGTCGTAGAAACGACTCCCTGAAATGGAAACGACCGGTGGGGTGATTTCTCCCGCAGTAAATGAACTGAGGGTTGTTTCACCATATTGAACTCCCGGTACAGTACTGATGATTTCATTGATACTGCCGTTTCGAGTGGGCAGGTTTTCAATCATCTCTTTATCAATGATAACTGTCCCCGTGGTGGGAGCAATGCGTGTAGCTTCAACCTGAACTTCTGGCATAACAGGTAGAATATCACCAGCTTCGGGACTTTGCTGCTTGTCTGCATAAACCATTTGCGGTATGAGTAGCAGGGCAAAGTAAGTAGCAATCAGCAGTTGTCTGGTTGTTGTAAGCTTCAATAACATGAAAAACTTCAATAACAATAACATGAAGAACTCTGTGGCAGTATGCAATGTATAAAAACGTGCCACACTAACAACAAACCTAATCCCGAGACAACCCATTAGATCCCTTTTTTGTCGTTATGTGGTTGTTTTTATGAAAAGAGACCGAGGCTTCTCTTGAGCTCTACTACCCGTTTTCCCTTTTTTATCGTTCTCTCCATTGTATTTCACCTTGTGTGGCTCTCTTTTGATTACCATTTTCCCGTGATAGTCTCCCCGCAACAGATTTCATTTGGGTATGTCTCAAGTGATCGTGAGGGCTTTCTTCCAGAAACGGAGACTTTAGATCAGGTGGCGGTCAAGCCAGAGAGTCCATCACCATTACCGAATCCCGCTCCTCTGGTTAAAACTCTCCCTCAGGAAGATCATATTACAAAGAAGGCATCGGTTGTTTCCCCCCTGGACACTGTTGCTCCAAAACAACGATTGCCAGAGACGCCTTCTATCGTTGATCGTGAATCATTATCGGTTGTTGTGGCCGCTGATCCGGCTGATTTAGATGCTGCAAACGAACCGCTTCTGATGGATGAAGGTATTGAAGCAGAAATGGTCGCTGCAGAGGATTCTGAAAATCATTCTGATGGCGCAACTTTTTTAGAGGCACACGTCGAGACTAAGGGGAGAGAGACTTTAGCCAATGAGGATAGTCCCCACGCTAAGTTTCAGGCCGCATTGCCTTGCTATGATTTGAATCCCAAGCCTATTTATCCTGAGGTTGCCCGACGACGAGGCTGGGAGGGCACTGTCCTGTTTGAGGTTCTTGTGCTGGAGAGTGGGCGTGTTGGTGATCTTGAAATGGTGCAATCGTCCGGTTATCGGAGCCTTGACCGAGCGGCACGAAAAGCAATTAGAGGCTGGGTATTTAAGGCGGCGATGTCTTATGGTTTAGCTGTCGACAGTCGGGTGGTCGTTCCTGTCGATTTTGTTCTTGAACGGAATTAGCCTATAAAGTTAAGTCTATTCTGATTAACACTTTATTTTTTTTATGATAGAATCAGAGTTCAGCTGGTTGGGGATCGGTTCTGGGAGAATTCGGGAGTATTTTAACTATGATAGAAGAACGTCAGCCTTTTTTGAGAGAAGTTGATGTGTGTGTTGCGGCTCTCCGTGACGTCCTGGGAGAATCCTTCCCCAGCCCTTCACAGTTAGTTGCGGCACAAAATAGTTTGAAAAGTTTCAACTTGCCGGCCGGTGTAGTTGAAACAGATTCCTTCCAGTTGATTGGTCAGCGGCTTGAAAATATTTTTAACCGATTTGTTTCAGAAACGACTGTTCCGACACCTCTGGAGCATGAAACAATCGAGCTTGCAGTGGATTGGTTGGAGCAACTTGCGACACTTTACGCTGAGGCTATCCCTGAACCGCGAACTCTGGTTTCCGAGCTTATCTATACGTTTGATCTTGTTGAACGCTCACAGGGAGCTGTTTCTCTGTCCGCCTTGATGACCGGGGTCGAGGACAAGCCGGACCTGTTTATTGATGATCCTGAAATCTCAGTTGCTGATTGCCATGCGGCAGAGCGCTGTGACCCCTTTGACGATGATCCGGGGTTTGGACTCGAATTTGATCTGCTGCAGCGAACGCTGAATCGTCCTCCTGCTGAGGGTGGTGTCACCGCTGATCCATTTGGTGATGACCCCATATTGTCTGGGGAGGCTGTGACAGAGGTTGCTGAGCGAGTTGATCCTCCTTATGACGTTTTTGCTGACGATCCACCATTGTCGGAGCAACCTGAATAGCTTGCAAAAATAATGGACAGTTTTTGCCGCCAAAATTTGTTTGCAAATCTTTGAAGCGCATGCTAGAAACGCAGCCTTCTGCGTAGATCGTTAAATTTATAGCAGTTATGCGCCAGTAGCTCAGTTGGATAGAGCAACGGACTTCTAATCCGTAGGCCGAGGGTTCGAATCCTTCCTGGCGCGCCATTTTTAGTTTGACAACGGCGAATGGTTTCCGTAACATAGCCGGGTTTTTCTGGTGGGTGTAGCTCAGTTGGTAGAGCACTGGATTGTGGCTCCGGATGTCGAGGGTTCAAGCCCCTTCACTCACCCCATTTACAAAACAATGCTCACCTTCCGCACTCAGTTAGCCCGTTGACCGGGTGGGTTTGGGAGGTGAGCATCGTACTTTGTGGTATTTTCTCGCGAGAGTGGCGGAATTGGTAGACGCGCTGGTCTTAGGAACCAGTATCCTTTGATGTGGGGGTTCGAGTCCCCCCTCTCGCACCATTCTTGAATAACGGTTTTCACAACCGATAAAAATATTCATCACGATATATCCAGATGCCTGCCGACGGGCAGGCGACCATTTTGAAAATCAGGAAGGAAAAACAATGAATGTGACCGTTGAAGTTCTGAGCCCGATCAAAAAGAAACTGAGCCTCGAAATTCCCGCTGAAACTGTTGATGCTGAATTGGACAAGGCGTACAAAAAAATTGCCAAGACTGCGGAGATTAAGGGGTTTCGTAAGGGTAAAGTTCCGCGCAAGATTCTTGAGCAAAACTACGGTCCACGTGCCCAGTACGATGCTGCTGGTCCACTGATTAATAACAGTTTGTACAAGGCGCTTCTCGATAACGAAATCGAGGCTGTCTCTCAACCCGAAGTTGTTAACTCCGGTGTTGTTGAGGCGGGTAAGCCTTTTACTTACGAGGCTGAAGTTGAAGTCCGTCCCGAGCTGACAGTCAAAGATTACACGGGACTGGAACTTGAAAAAGAGAAATTTGTTTTTGATGAGACTGTCGTTGATCAGCAACTTGAGCAAATGGCAAACTCACGGATGCAGCTTGAGGTAACCAGCCGGAAAAAGGCGCGTGAAGGCGATACTGTCATTATCGATTTTGAGGGTTTTATTGATGACAGTCCCTTTGATAATGGTGCCGCAACGGATTTTGAGCTTTCACTTGGCTCTAACAGCTTTATCCCCGGATTTGAAGACCAAATTGTCGGGATGAAGCGCGATCAGGAAAAAGATATTACAGTGACGTTCCCTGAAGGGTACGGCGCCAAAGAGCTGGCCGGAAAACCCGCAGTATTCAAGGTGAAAGTCAAAGAAATCAAAGAAAAAGTTGTTCCTAAGATTGACGATAACTTGGCAAAAGAACTTGATGCTGAAAATCTTGCTGAGTTGAAAGAGCGGATCAAAGAAAACACCATCGAGCAGGGCACTCAACAGGCTGATGGTCAGTTGCAGGAAAATCTGATGAATGCTCTGATCGAAAAGAATGAGTTCGATGTTCCTGAGGGAATGGTGACCAACCAGTTGCATCATCTGAAAGATAGTTTTACGCAGCGTCTTAAAGCTCAGGGAATGAGCCTTGAAATGCTTGGTATGAACGAAGAAACTTTTGCGACAACTTACCGTGATATGGCCGTTCAGCAGGTTAAGGGTGAATTGATTCTTGACGCGATTGCCGCTCAGGAAAACATGACTGTTGAAGATAGTGAAGTTGAAGCTAAAATGGAGGAATATGCTGCAAATAGTGAAATTCCTCTAGATCAGGTGAAAAAGTACTTTGAGAATCAATCGGCTCTTGCCGGTCTGAAAGGGCAGCTCCTGCAGGAACGTGTGACTAAGTTTTTGCTCGATAACGCCAAGATAACTGAAGTAGAACCAAAAAAAGAAGAGATTGATAGCGACAACGAGGAGTCCTGATATGAGTCTGGTGCCAATGGTAGTTGAAGATAGCGGACGTGGTGAGCGGGCGTACGATATTTACTCCCGGTTGCTGAAGGATCGGATTATCTTCCTCGGGGGGCAGATTGAAGACCATATGGCCAACCTGATTATTGCTCAGCTGCTATTTTTAGAGTCTGAAGATCCTGATCGTGATATCCATCTCTACGTGAATTCACCCGGTGGTGTTGTGACCGCGGGGATGGCAATTTACGATACAATGCAGTACCTCAAAGCGCCGGTCTCCACGATTTGTGTTGGACAGGCTGCCAGTATGGGAGCAGTGCTCCTTGCTGCCGGTGAGCCGGGCAAGCGTTTTGCTCTGCCGCATGCACGGATTATGATTCATCAACCCCTCGGCGGATTTCAGGGGCAGGCAACTGATATCGGCATTCATGCAAAGGAAATTTTGCGGATGCGGGAATCGTTGAATGGAATTCTGGCTAAACACTCTGGACAGGATGTCGATAAGGTGGCAGCCGATACAGAACGTGATTTTTTCATGGATAGCGAAACAGCGCGCAATTATGGTATTATCGATTCAATTGTCGAGCGTAAGTCATAATACTGAAAGTGCGGAGGTGTAGTGCGTGAGTATAAAAGATGAAAACAGTCAATTAACCTGTTCGTTTTGCGGTAAGTCGCAGGATGAAGTCAAAAAGCTAATAGCCGGGCCGACTGTATATATCTGCGATGAATGCATTGAGCTGTGCAACGATATCATCGATGAAGAATCGCGGCTTGATCAAACGGTCGAGGCTGAGACAAAGCAACTGCCCAAACCGGCAGAGATTAAAGATATTCTTGATGAATATGTTGTCGGTCAGGAGCAGGCTAAAAAAATCCTGTCGGTTGCTGTTTATAACCACTATAAACGCGTTGAAGCAGTCAACAAAAAAGACGATGTCGAGATCCAGAAGAGCAATGTCCTGTTGCTCGGGCCGACCGGGAGTGGTAAAACGCTGCTGGCTCAGACTCTGGCAAGGGTTCTTGATGTTCCTTTTGCAATTGCCGATGCAACTAATTTAACTGAAGCAGGTTATGTTGGTGAGGATGTTGAAAATATCATTCTCAGTTTGTTACAGGCTGCCGATTATGATCTTGAAAAGGCTCAAAAAGGAATAATCTATATTGACGAAGTTGATAAGATTGCTCGTAAATCAGAATCTCCATCGATTACCCGGGATGTGTCGGGAGAAGGTGTTCAGCAGGCGCTGCTGAAGATTATTGAGGGAACGACTGCCAGTGTTCCACCCAAAGGTGGGCGGAAGCACCCTCAGCAGGAATTTCTCAAGGTTGATACCACAAATATTCTATTTATCTGTGGTGGCGCATTTGCCGGGCTAGAAAAGGTAGTCAATAAGCGCCTTAAAGCGAAAACGATGGGTTTCGGTGCCGAGGTTCGTTCGATTAAGGAAGAGGACCTGGGTGAATTGCTTGGTAAGGTTCAGCCGACTGATCTGCTTAAATATGGTTTGATTCCTGAGTTTGTCGGGCGGATGCCAGTGATAGCGACCCTTGGCGAACTGGATGAAGAAGCATTGAT
>JAMOPE010000378.1 GCA_027064785.1 Geobacteraceae bacterium | reverse complement strand
GTCACCCAGGCGTTACGGTTATCCGGCTCTTTCGCAACAATCCCTTCGAGAATCGTTGTCTGCTGTTGCTGATTCACCACCGGGGCATTGGACATAGGTGCCGCCGTTGTCTTGGTCTCCTTAGTTACAGGTCGATCCTTCAGATTAGAGACAATCACTCCAATCAGAATTCCTGCAGCCAAAGCGATCGCAACAAATAGATACGTCTCTTTTTTCATCCGCTAATCAGCCTCACTTCGCCTTTTTAGCCTTTTTTTCATCCCAGAAAATCAGAATCGGGCTGGCAACAAAGATCGACGAATAGGTACCAACCAGTACCCCAACCAGCATTGCAAAGGCGAAGTTATGGATAACACCACCACCGAGGATGAACAATGCCAGGACAACCAGCAATGTCGTTCCCGATGTCAGCAGTGTCCGCGACAGGGTTTCATTGATACTGCGGTTGATAATATAGGGGAAAGTTTCTTTATGATATTTCCCTTTATTTTCACGAATCCGGTCATAAACGATAATCGTGTCATTCAGGGAATAACCGATGATCGCCAGGAACGCCGCAATAATCGGCAGGTCAATCTCTTTACCGAAGACGCTGAATGCTCCAAGGGTAATCAGAACATCGTGAAGCAGAGCGACAATCGCACCGACGGCAAAACGAAACTCAAAACGCCAGGAAATATAAACCAACAGCCCCAGCATTGCATAGAGCAGGGCTTTCATCCCTTTGTTCCGCAGGTCTTTACCAACCTGAGGGCCAACCATTTCGACCCGGCGAATTTCAACGTTACCTGTTTCGTAGGTCTGATCGAGAACTTTTTCAATCTGCTGAGAAAGTCCTTTTAGTTCACCTGACGCTTTTTCGACACGAATCAGAAATTCATTCTGATTATCGCCGAAACTCTGCACAACCGGGTTGCCGAGATCGAGTCCCGACAACGATTTTTTAATCGCGGTGGCATCGGTAGGCTTGGCAAACTTCACCTGAACCAAGGTGCCACCGGTAAAATCGATTCCATAGTTCGGGCCACCCTTAACCACCAGAGAGGCCAAACCGATCAGAATCATAACAATTGAAAAGATTAACGCTGCTTTGCGTTTACCAACAAAATCGATATTAATATCGGGCTTGATCAGTTGCATACTGTGAAGCCTCCTTATATGCTCAGCCGCTTAACTTCGCGGCCTTTCAGGAAAAGATCAAAAACAACCCGCGATACGAAAATTGCGGTAAACAACGACGTGATAATACCAATCGACAGGGTCACGGCAAAACCACGCACCGGTCCGGTCCCAAACTGGAACAGAACCAAAGCAGCCAACAGTGTCGTCAGGTTGGCATCAATAATTGTAATAAATGCCTTGCCATAACCTGAGTCGAGAGCCAGTTTCGGTGCTCGTCCGAGGCGAATTTCTTCCCGTATTCGCTCAAAAATCAGGACATTGGCATCAACCGCCATACCAATTGTCAGAACGATACCGGCAAGACCCGGCAGGGTCAGAGTGGCCCCGAACAACGACAGCATTGCGGTAATAAACACTAGGTTGAGGGTCAGGGCGATAACAGCTACGATTCCCGACAACTGATAGTAAATGATCATTGCCAGCACAACGAGGAAAGCACCAACCCAAATCGACTTGATCCCTTTATCGATAGAATCTTGCCCCAAAGAGGGTCCAACCGTCCGGTTTTCGAGGATTTTTACCGGAGCAGGCAGAGAACCTGCACGCAGGATAATTGCCAGGTCAGTCGCTTCCTGAGAGGTAAACGATCCTGAAATCTGAGCACTGCCCCCGGCAATCCGCTCACGAATAACCGGAGCTGAATAAACGGTGTCATCCAGAACAATTGCCATGCGTTTCCCAACGTTTGACGCTGTGACCTGATCGAAACGTTTTGCGCCAACAGAGTTGAAAGTGATGGAAACGTAGGGTTCGTTAAAACGGGTATCGATCCGGACGTTTGCATCGGACAGCAAGTCACCGGTCAGAACCGTTTTGTCGTAAACAACCAGAGGGGTCTCTTTAACAGCCCCTGTTGCCTTATTGACGTTCCGCTCATACAGGAGCTCTGTCCCTTCGGGCAGCTTGCCGGCAACAGCATCCTGAATATTGGCAGTCTCGTCAACCATCTTGAATTCAAGACGGGCCGTCTTACCCAGCAGAGCAATCGCCCGTTCCGGATCTTCGACTCCGGGAAGCTGAATCAGAATCCGGTTCCCGCTCTGACGTTGCAGAGTCGGCTCACTGACACCAAACTGGTCGATCCGGTTACGCATTGTTTCCAAGGCCTGACGGACAGCGTAATCCTTAATATTTTCGATCGCACTGTCACTCAGTCGATAGTGTTTTTCGATATACCCACCATCACCAGTGAAAGTTTCCGCTTCAAGGGAAGGAAACTCCTCAGCCATCAGAGCATCAACCTTGGCCCCTTCTGCCTCGTCATAAACAAGGACAACCAGTCGGTCACCCTGACGGCGTTCGATCCGCTTGAAGATAATATCCTTCTCACGCAAGCGTGTTTCGGTCTGGTCGATGATGGTATCAATCCGGCTTTCGACCGCTTTGTCAACATCAACACCCAAAACCAGGTGCATCCCACCCTGAAGGTCGAGTCCCAGCTGGATCGGACGAAAAGTATCGGTCCACCACTGAGGCAGGCTTCCCTGCATCAGTGTCGGAGCAATGGCAAAAAATGACAGAAGCAGGCAGAACAAAACCAGTACACTTCTGAATTTCAGACTATTGGACATTTGCGTTCTATCTCCCTTTAAGCATGAATGGGCAGGTCTGTTACTGCTTGACCTCGGTAATCGAAGCGCGGTTCATTTTAATTTTGACACCAGTCGCAATTTCAAGGGTCACGGTTGCTTCTTCGACAGCGGTAATTTTACCGTGAATACCACCGGCAGTCACAACACTATCCCCTGCTTTGAGTCCGCCAACCAGCTCTTTCTGCTGCTTAGCCCGCTTCTGCTGCGGTCGAATTAACAAAAAATAGAAGATGGCGAACATCGCCACCAACATAATAATTCCCTGATATCCGCCCTGTTGTCCCTGAGCTGCGGCAGTCCCTGCCATTGCAAAAGCTTCTGTTGCCATAAATATTCCTCCTTGGATGTGGTGCAGTGAAGCAAATCTCGGTTACGAGAAAGCTAACTGGTTAATATTTCTCTTTTTCTATAAAAGTCTTTACGAAATTCTGTAAACGTTCCATCTTCCAGTGATTGCCGGATTCCAGCCATCAGCTGCTGATAATAGTAAAGATTGTGCTGCGTGTTAAGTACCGATGCCAGAATTTCTTTACTGGTGTAAAGATGTCGTAAATAAGCGCGACTATAATTGCGGCATGTGTAGCACTGACATTCAGGATCAAGGGGGCGATCATCATCGCGGTATTGCGCCTGTTTGATACTGACCTTACCGAAGCTGGTAAACATGACGCCGTTTCTTGCATTACGGGTCGGCATGACACAGTCGAACATATCGCAGCCACGGGCCACCCCTTCAACCAGATTCTCCGGGGTCCCGACACCCATCACATAACGGGGTCGATCAGCAGGCAGCAAAGGCAGGCTGAACTCCATCATGTCGTACATCAACGAGGTCTCTTCCCCAACCGACAACCCACCGAGGGCATAACCTTCAAAGCCGATCTCCCGCAATTGTTCGGCACTCTGCCTGCGCAGTTCCTGTTCCATCCCCCCCTGAACAATCCCGAACAAGGCCGATCTTGATCCGGCAGGGAGAACCTCGCGACACCGTTTTGCCCAGCGCGCCGAGCGGTTGGTCGAATCGACGATGTATGACCGTTCAGCCGGATGGGGAATGCACTCGTCAAAGACCATAATAATATCGGAGCCAAGTGCCAGCTGAATCTCAACCGAAAGTTCCGGAGTCAGCAGATGCTTACTGCCATCAATATGGGACTGGAATGCAGCCCCCTCTTCGGTGATTTTGCGTAAATCGCCAAGGCTGAAAACCTGAAAACCACCGCTATCGGTTAAAATCGGCCGATCCCAGTTCATAAATTTATGCAAGCCGCCAAGCTGCTGAACCAACTGATGACCGGGGCGCAGATAAAGGTGGTAGGTATTCGCCAGAATAATCTGCGCGCCGAGTTCTTTCAGTGCTTCAGGTAAGACTGCCTTCACTGTGGCCTGAGTTCCAACCGGCATAAAAACCGGCGTCTCAATCACCCCGCGTGAGGTGTATATCCGCCCTCGTCGCGCCTGAGTTTTGGAATCCTGATGTAAAAGAGCGTATCTAAAACCCGACAAATCCGTACCCCGATCTCTATACAATCAACATGCAATCGCCATAGCTGAAAAAGCGAAATTTTTCTTCAACCGCCTGCTGATAAGCCGAAAGGATAAAATCGCGACCGGCAAAAGCCGACACCAGCATCAGCAGCGTCGACTTAGGTAAATGAAAATTTGTAATCAGGGCATCGACAATTTTAAATTGATACCCCGGATAAATAAATATCTCGCTGTCACCACAGCCGGAAGCTAACAATCCGTCAGCAGTCGCTGCTGTTTCAAGGGCTCTGGCGCTGGTGGTTCCCAGAGCGAAGACCCGGCGACCTTCCTGTCGCGCCAGATTGACACTATCAGCTGTCTCAATTGGGACCGAATACAGTTCCGCGTGCATTTTGTGCTGTTTAATGTCGTCAACCCGCACCGGCAGAAACGTCCCTAAACCAACATGCAGGGTCAGGTTGACGATGATAACACCAAAGGCCCTGAGTTGCTGCAGAATCTCAGTGGTAAAATGGAGACCTGCCGTCGGTGCAGCAACAGCCCCTTTTTCACGGGCAAAAACCGTCTGATAACGGGCATGGTCTTCGCGGCTGTCGGCGCGCTTGATATAGGGCGGCAATGGTAAATGACCAATCGCCTCAACCTGCTCCATAAAATCACCGGAGCAATCAAAACGAACCCGCCGATACGGAGCTTCGGCCTCTTCCAGAATTTCTGCAGAGAAATCGGCATTGAAAGAGACAACTGTCCCGGGTCGCAACGTTTTAGAGCTTTTGGTCAGGCAGAGCCACTCTTCAGAGTCGTGATTATCGACAACGCGACGCACCAGAAAGATTTCAACCTTGCCACCCGTCAGTTTGTGCCCCAGCAACCGGGCCGGGATCACCTGAGTGTCATTGACAACCAGGACATCTCCAGCGCGAAAATAGTCGAGGATATCAACAAACTGCCGTGATTCCACCGTCATTGCACTGCGATCGAGACACATCAAACGTGAGCCGTCGCGGCGCGATGCGGGAGCCTGAGCAATCAGCTCTTCAGGGAGTTCATAATCAAAATCTGTCAGCTGCATCAAGGACCATCCAAATCAAGTCAAACAGCGACCTAGAAGATCATAGAACCCCTACAAAGTCAAATTCTTTCCATTGACAAAACCCCGACAAACAGGGGACAAATGTGTCCTGTTTATTGTCAACGGTGTTACGAAATTCCAATCGCGTGGGAAATAAGACTGAGATGAAAATGGAATTGAAAATATCGGATAAAATGACAGTCCTCGACATCGTCAGTGACTATCCGCAAACAGAGGCTGTCTTCAAATCTTATGATGCCAAAGCGGGTGAGTGTATTTGCTGTCAGATGCTGTTTGAATCGGTAAAAAGTGTCGTAGAGAAATACCGATTGGACCGCGAAGAGCTTCTGGAAAACCTGAACAAGGCTGCCTGCGACTGACTACTGCCGCCCCTCGTAAAGAACTTTCCAGCCGTCAGATTCCTTCACCAGATAAAGACGTTTATGGAGATCGCCATTGAAATTGTTGGAACGGTAATGCTGAACAAAATTGGCAACGACCATTGGTGATTTTTCTTCGACAGCAGGATACGTCAAAACCGAGATGTCACTCAGATCAATCTTCTGTGTTTTTTTACCGGCAAAGACCCTTTTCTTGTGAGCTCCCCAACTTTGCTTATCATATCGCCTTGTCCAGAAACTATCTGAATACATCTGCAGATAGGCTTTAAGATCGGCTTTTTCCCAATTCTGCCGCCACGTTTCCAAGGCTGCCTGTATTTCGATATTGCGCTCAAGCCACTCACGGCTGGAGACCCATTTGACCGCCTCACTGATAACAATCGGGGTTCGACCAATCTCAACATACTGGCGGATACGTCGGAACTCTTCATTTGTCAGAACAACACACCCTTCACTATCAAGTGGTGGGCGGCTATACAGTGACTTATCGGTGCCATGAAGCCAAATCCCGGCGCCGGTTTTTTTCAATCGCAGGTCATATTCATTGGGATAATTAACCGGAAAAGCACCGCTGCCATAAAGAGGCGGCAATTTTTCATCGGGAAGATAGCTGGTCACAAAATAAACGCCGCTGGGAGTCTTAAGATCCCCCTCGCGTCGCTTGCTGCCCTTTTTCTTCCCCAGAACAACATAAAAATCATCGACCAGTTCCGGAGGGAGCCCGGGACCGACATTATGATAAACGTAGAGGCGATTTTTTTTCTTATCGACCACCAACGCGTATTGGGTCGAGTCGCTCAGCGTCAATAGTGCTTGAGGAACCTCAACCCCACCAATCAACGAAAGGTATCCCTGCAACCGCGCCCGGGCTTCACTTTGTAAGCGGGCGATATGACGTTCCTGCTCAGAGTTGACATCTTTGAGCAAATCACTTGCGCCAATCGAATGGACTTGATCGAAACGGGCGAGAAGGAGGTCACCCAAAATCAAATGGGCCAACTGAAATTTGGGTGCCCGTTCTGTCAACTGTCGTAACTCATCGATCGCCCCAACCAGATTCCCCGACTGAAACAACAAAAGCCCTTTTAACAGACTCGCCTCGAAATCGTCGCTATTTCTGCTTAAACGACTATTTAAATGATCCAGTAGATCCTGCGTTTGCGCATCGATCGGGAGATTTTGTGGTTCGACGCTCTCAAGCGGAAGAAACTGTTCCGTCTTAAGCTGAACGGATTGGACATCGACCTCCTGTTGCGGCCAAAGGGCACCAACTTTGGCTCCGGTCAAGCCAAATAAAGAGAGAACCGCACCAATAATGAGGATACGTTTCAGCTTCAACGGGCAGCTCCCAGTGATCGTTCACGGACAATTTTCCAGCTTTGTCCAGCACGCTGCAAATCAAAGATTTTTCTGGTTTTATCAGCCATGACATCGCTCTGATAGCTTTGAAGTGCTTCAACCTTCATTCGATCAGCAGATTCAGCCGCTAGCTTAAAACCGTCGAGGCTCACGGTAATTTTCTTCGGAGCGGTCAAACGCTGGCGGCGTTGATTTTCCCATTTCTGGCGGGATTTTCCACCCGGGGGAATAAATTTATCACCATAAAAACTCAAATACTGATCAACATCCTGGCTTGACCATGCCTGTGCCCAACGCTGTAAGAAAGCATCTGGAGTCTCAAGCCCGCTCATTTTA
>JAMOPE010000377.1 GCA_027064785.1 Geobacteraceae bacterium | reverse complement strand
AGCAAATTCATCGAGTAAAGGATGACCGACGTAATCAGCTTTCACTCCCAGAGATTCATAGATCGGCGGTTCAAATGGAAAAATCAGGGCCAGGCGGTCAACCCGTTCAGCAATCGTTTTTGCTCTACCACTTCGCCATGCCCAAACTTTGGGGCTGATATAGTATAGAACTTTGATCCCGGCAGCTTTAGCGACCTTCGCCAGACGGAGGTTGAAATCAGGGAAGTCTATCAGGATAAGGAGATCGGGTGCTTCATCACTACGAAGAATTCGTTTGAGTTGTTGAAAGCGCTTATAAATTTTAGGCAGCCGACCAAGGATTTCAGTCAACCCCATCACCGATAATTCATCGGAGGGAAAAAGAATCCGGCAACCAGCAGCGGTCATCTTTTCACCACCAACACCAAAAAAACTCAAATCAGGATGGTGTTCAGCGGCAGACTTAATTAAATTGCTGCCATGCAGATCTCCAGAGGCTTCACCTGCAACAATAAGAATTCTTTTTTCCAGTCGTAAACTATCATTCGCCATGCTATCCCCACCATAAAAACAAAAGGCGAGAGCCATTCGGATCTCGCTACTTTTGCTTTCTGATATCTATGGTGCCTGTCATTATCTTGCTAGACCGCGCTCACTTTTATTGAGAAAATCGAGATATGTTGCAACCTCTGGAGCAGACTTATCGAACTGCTCTTCCAACTGTGCGATGGCCTCTTCAAGTTTCAGATTTGTACGGAAAACCAGTTTGTACATCTTTTTGATATTTGATAGAGCCTCAGAGCTGAAACCACGGCGTTTCAGACCAATCAAATTCAACCCGACCACTTTGGCGCGATCACCCTGAACAATCGCGTAAGGCACGATGTCCTGACCAATCATCGAACCGCCACTTGCCATAACATGGCAACCAATCCGGGCAAACTGATGGACAGCGCTCAAACCACCGAGAATTGCAAAATCGTCAACTTCAACGTGTCCAGCGAGAGTCGCAGCATTTGCCAGGATAACATGATTTTTGACAATACAGTCATGCGCAACATGAGAGTACGCCATAAACAGGTTGTCATCACCAATCGTCGTAACGCCACAGCCATCCTCAGTTCCAAGGTGCATTGTGACAAATTCACGGATGCGGTTACGGTCACCTATTTTAAGATATGATACTTCACCGGCAAACTTTAAATCCTGGGGGATCGCACCTATCGATGCAAACTGAAATATTTGATTGTCGCAACCAATTTCAGTCCGACCCTCGATGACGGTATGAGGGCCAATAGAGGTTCCGGCACCAATTTTAACGTGCTCACCAATAACCGCATAGGGACCAACTGTCACTGTAGAATCTAGCTCTGCTCCGGGTGCAATAATTGCCGTTGAATGAATCATCTTATCTCCATTACTTAGCAGCAAAGGTCGCCTTGAGTTCCGCTTCTGCTACCTTGGTATCACCAACGTAGGCAATCCCTTTGAATTGATAGATGCCACGTCGCCTGGAAAGCAACTCAAGCTCCATCCGCAAAACATCACCGGGCAGTACCGGCTTACGGAAGCGGGCTTTGTCGATACCGACAAAATAGGTCACCTGATCACTACCGATATCATCGAGGATCGTCACATACGCTCCACCAACCTGGGCCATTGCCTCAACAATTAAAACACCCGGCATAATCGGATGGTCAGGGAAATGCCCCTGAAAAAACGGCTCATTGACCGTGACATTTTTAAAACCGTTGACCTTGACACCCTCTTCAATCTCTTCGATCCGATCGACCAGAAGAAAAGGATAGCGGTGTGGTAAGGTTTTCATAATTTGCTGAATATTCATGACAATCATTTTTCATTCTCCTTCAACAGCGTTTCGAGTTCATCCAGACGCTTTTTCATTTTTTGCATTTCTTTACGCATTTCCGGCAGCTTCGGTAGAGACATTGTCGCACGTAGCCACTGCTTGTGTGGCATCAGGGGAACACCTGACAAGATCTGATTAGGATCCACATTGCTACTCGCCCCACCTCTGGCACCAATCATGACATTGTCACCAATTTTTATATGACCTGCTGCCGCAGATTGTCCGCCAAACGTGCAGTGATTGCCAATCTTCGTGCTACCGGCAATACCACTTTGTGAAACTATAATGCAATCTTCACCGAGATCAACGTTATGACCGATTTGAACCAAATTATCGAGCTTTGTTCCGCGGCGGATGGTTGTTACACCAAGAGCAGCTCGATCAACACAACTACAGGCCCCAATTTCGACATCATCCTCTAGGACAACAATACCAACTTGCGGGATTTTGTAGTAACTGCTGCCATCCGGTGCAAAACCAAAACCATCGGAACCGATCACAGCAGCAGGCTGCAAAATCACTCTATTTTTCAGCTGACATCCTTCACGTACAATCGAATGACCATGAAGAACACAGTCCTCACCAATGCTGACATCAGCATAGACAACAACACCCGGGTACAGTGTTGTTCCGGCACCGATTTTCACCCGGTCACCAACAACACAACCGGAATATATCGTGGCAGCAGCGTCAACTTCAGCAGACTCAGAAACTGTAGCCCCCGGCATCACCCCTTTGACAGGAAGTTTCGGAGCCTGTAAAAACGAGAGGATCTTAGCAAAAGCGAGATAGGGATTTTTGCAAACGATCAAGCTCGGCCCGTCAACTGCAGTCCCCGGAGTAACGATAACCGCTGAAGCTTGACACATTGCTAACTGCGAAAGATATTTCGAGTTAGCAACAAACGTAATATCTCCCTGCTGCGCCTGATCGATTGGGGCAACCCGGGAAATTTCCAGATCGTAATCACCAATCACCTCACCGCCGACCAGTTCTGCCAGTTGTTCTAATTTTGCCATATAGCGTCTCTACTCAAAAAAGTTATTTATTTCTTTTTACTGGCGTCATATGCCTCAATCAATTTGTCGGTCAAATCATCAACACTATCAGCAGAATAGACAACGCCACCTTCACTACGTTCGACAATCAGCGTATAGCCACCGTCCTTCCCAAATTTTTTCAAGAGTGCAGAGAGTTCCTTCAGAATTGACTGAGTCCGTTTACCATCCTCCTGTTGTAACTTACGCTGCGCATTTTGCTTAAACTGCTGCAGTTCAGTGGCACTCTTTTGATACTCTTTAATTTTTTCTTCTTTAGCCGTATCAGACAATAAGGCAGCTTGTTTTTCAAGCTCGCCCTTAAGCTTCAAAAACTCACCCTGCTTAATTTTAAATTCTGTTTCCATCTCTTTAGCCTGTGCTGCAATCTCAGCCTTAGCAGCAGCACCGGCTTTTGACAGGTTCAGTGCTTTTTGCAAATCAACAGTTGCAATTTTTGTTGCTGCAAAAGCAGGAGCAGCAAATAAAAGAAGGGCGACCAAGGCAATAGTTATTTTTTTCATAATTTTCTCCTGTAATGAAACCGTTAAAAGGCTTTTCCTATAGTAAATTCAAAGATTGATTGTTTTTCACCTTCACGCGGTGAAAGGTTATATCCCCACTCAAAACGTAACGGTCCCATCGGGCTCTGCCAGCGTACACCGGCACCGGCACTGTTACGCATATCTGAAAAATATTGTTCATCATCAGACCAAGCATTTCCGGTATCGTAAAACAGAACCCCCTTCAACCCCAGATCTTTATAGATTGGGAACAGATACTCAAAATTGAAATACCCCATTTTTTCACCACCAATATAATTCCCCCCAGCATCAGTCGGGCCCACCTCACGGTTTTTAAACCCACGAATTGTGCGGATACCCCCGAGAAAAAATTTTTCAGTGATAGAAACGTCATCATCATCCGTTGAAACAACATATCCCACTTCCCCATGGATAGAAAAAACTGTTCCCCAGAACAACGGGAAAAAATGACGGTGTTCAGCAATTGTCTTAACAAAGTTTTCAGTTCCACCTAACCCCGCATACTCAAGGCTAACCTTCGAAATACCACCCGTACTCGGATCCTGATAAAAATCGGTGCTGTTACGCACCCATTCCGCCGTCACAGATGAAAGTGTCGATTTTTCAGCTTGAATCCACGGGTCATCAGGATCAACAGTACTCGCAATATTCAGTATTTCCTGCTGCTCATAACGATAAGTCAGATATGCCTTCGAATTCCTGGTCACAGGATGACCCGCTCTGATCGCACCACCTAACCTGTGATCATCGTAATCATCATACTCACGTGCAGACTTATAAACTTCACCTCCAAGGGTCCAGTCGGTATCAAGGAAATGGGGATCAACAACACCCAGCGAATAGGTGTTACTGACGGAGCCAAAAGAACCACTGAGATCAACTTTAATTCCGTACCCCATAAAGTTGTCCTGAGAAACAGATCCTTGCGCCATCAATTTATCCGCTGAAGAATAGCCCAAACCGACAGAAAATGTTCCGGTTGGCTTTTCGGTCACAGCAACATCAAGAACGGTCTTTTCATCATCAGAACCGGGCTTGTTTGTGACGTTCACCTCTTCAAAAAAACCCAAATTACGAACCCGGCGGCTTGCACTTTTAACCCGTCGTGCACTATAAAGAGCACCCTCTGTTACTGGGATTTCCCGGCGAATAACTTTATCGCGGGTTTTTGTATTACCGTGGATTTTGATCTTTTCAATATAAACCTGCGAACCCTGCTCTATATCCAGAGTCAGATCGATCAAAAGCTTGTTTTTGTCTTTTTTGGTGACCGGTACAATGTTGGCGTAAGCATAGCCGCTGTCGGCGTAAAGGTCGGTCAGTGCTTCGATGCTGTCATGCAGCACTTTACGGCTAAAAACATTCCCTGTTTGTAACCTTACGACTTTGAGGAGTTCAGCTTCGGATGCCATCAAATCACCACTCAGTTTGACGTCTCCAACTCGATACAGCGGGCCTTCATCAATTTCTATAACAATATCGAGATAATCATCTTTAACCAGAGTCACTTGAGCCGGTTTGACTTTTACATCCTGATAGCCAGCATCGTGATAGGCAGCCTTAATCCTTTCAATATCGAGATCCATAGTATCTTCAAGATAAGCACCCCGATCGGTTATCCAAGATAGCCACCAGCGTTCTTTGGTCTCTATCTTTTTCATCAGATCACCTTTGTCAAAAACAGTATTCCCGACAAATTTAATTTCTCTGATCAGAACCTTGCCACCCTCTGTTATATTAAACGTCAGGGTCGCTTCATTCTTGGTGTCAGTAATCAGTTCCGGGACAATTTTCGCAGCGTGATAACCATCCTCGGCATAGGCGTCCTTGATTTCACGGACACTTTCGTCGACTTTAGCTCGGCTGTAAAGTGACGGAACTCGCAATTTAACCAAGGGACGAAGCTTCTTATCAGCAAGCTCATCATTGCCCGAAAAACTGACCCGGCGAATCAACGGTAGTTCTTTAATAACAAACGTGAGGACTTTTGCCCCCTGAACTTTTGTCAGTTCGGCAGAGACATCATCAAACCGACCAAGTGCAAAAATACTGTGGACAGCCTTGTCGACCTGATCCAGGGTTACAGTATCTCCGGGTTTGATCGGAATCGCCGCTAAGGCTTTCGATTTTTCGACACGGTTCAAGCCTTCAATCTGTATGTCAGAAACAAGAATATCCTGAGCAAACCCAGACGCAGCAATCCCCAGCAGAAAAACCACCAATACTATTTTCTTAAACATTCGTAGCCCTCGGCGAAGAAACTCAAAAACAAGAGTGCGATTATAGGAAATCGCCCTGATAACATCAATTTAAATTATCCCCCACCAGTCGACCGTCATCGATCCGCAAAACCCGATCGAGACTCCCTGCCAATTCATTGTTGTGCGTCACAATAATCATCGTCAAACCGCGAGTTTGATGCATCTGATTTAACAACGCAACAATTTCAGCTGATGTCACACTGTCAAGGTTACCCGTCGGCTCATCAGCCAATAATATTTGCGGACCTCTCACCAGGGCCCGGGCAACGGCGACCCGTTGCTGCTCCCCTCCGGACAATGCCCCCGGCTTGTGGCTCAAGCGGTGACCAAGACCAACCTCTTCAAGAATCACAGCTGCCTTATCGGTCGCATCATTTTTTTTCATGCCACCGATCATCAACGGCATCGCAACATTTTCAAGGGCTGAGAATTCCTGAAGTAACTGATGAAACTGAAAAACAAATCCAATGGTCTGGTTGCGAAAAGCATCCAATTCTGCGCCACGCAAAGAGAAAAGGCTTTTCCCTTCGAACTTCACATCCCCGGTTGTTGGACGGTCCAGTCCTCCGAGGATATGCATCAGCGTTGTTTTACCGGCTCCCGATGTCCCGATGACAGCGACTCTCTCCCCGGCTGCAATTTTCAGATCAACACCGTGCAGGACATCGATTGTTCCTCCGGGAGTTGCAAAACTTTTTCCCAGTCCGACAACCTCGATCATGGCCTGACTACTCATAGCGCAACGCCTCAGTCGGATCGAGTCGGGATGCCCGCCATGCCGGATAGATTGTTGCCAGCAGGCAGATACTCATCGCCATAACCATGACAACGACCACATCACTGATCACAATATCGGACGGGAAGTGCTTCATTCCGTAAACAGCCTGATCGAAAATGCGAATACCGAATGTCCGCTCAAGAAATTTAATGGTGACATCAGCGTACGTTGCCAGCAGCACACCAAGAGCTGTTCCCAGCCCGGTTCCAAGGGTTCCGATGACGAAACCTTCCATCATGAAGATCTTCATAATACTGCGGGCATTCGCCCCCATCGCACGCAATATAGCAATGTCACGATTCTTTTCCATCACCACCATGATGAGCGTCGTTGCAATGTTGAAAGCAGCGACCAGGACAATGATGCCAAGGATGATAAATAAACCAAGTTTTTCAAGTTTAAGTGCCGACAGAAATGAGCCGTAAATACTCTGCCACGGCCGAACAATTGTCGGGAATTCGAGCTGAGCACTCAAGGCGTCCGCAACCTCTGGAGCGACATCATAACGATCGACTTCCAGCTCAATCCCGCTAACAACATCCCCCATACCAAAAAAAGACTGCGCAACACTGATCGGGATATAGGCATAAAAACTGTCGACAAGACTACTCTGTTTTTCAAAGATAGCGACGACCTGAAACGGTTTCATCTTCGGAATCATTCCAAAGGGGGTCATGGTAAATAACGGCGGAATCACATTAATCGAATCACCGACGCTGACACCAAGACTGCTGGCCGTATCGAGTCCGATGATGATTCCCGGGCGGGTCGCATCAGTTGAGAAAAAGGTCTCCGTTACAGGCTGCCCATCAAGAGTGAGCAGAGGCTGGGCCAGAATCTTGTGGGCAGAATCGATCCCTTTGACGCTGACAGCCGAGACATTCCCCTGCGACAACAGCATTGCCTCTTTTGAAACAAACGGGGCTGCTGAGACAACATGCGGCATTTGTTCGGCAATTTTGACAATTTTTGCGGGATT